>JAVBRH010000162.1:0-3515 GCA_031548225.1 Apibacter sp. | reverse complement strand
AGGAGTAGTATGTATAAATAAAGAGGCTGAAGAATTTTATAAAAAAATAAACCCAAATACACATCTTATATTTAACCTTATTACAGAACCATTTAATAAAACTCTATTCATTCCTCTTGAAGAGAAAGAGAATATTATTTTATTTGCTGGAAGATTACATGAGAATAAAAATGTTATGGAATTATTGCAGATTGTTAATAAACTTGAAGATATGAAAGATTGGAAACTACTTTTAGTGGGGGATGGGGATGACAGAAAGGCAATAGAAGATTATATCATTCAAAATAATCTTTCAGAATCAATATTTTTAGAAGGTAAGAAAACTACAGAAGAGGTATACGAATATATGAAAAGAAGTAAAATTTTTGTTTTAACTTCTGTTGTGGAAGGATTACCTACTGTGTTGATAGAAGCGATGTTTTGCAGTAATGTACTTATTTCTTATGATTGTGAATCTGGCCCGGCCAATATTATCAATGAAAATAACGGATTTTTAGTTAAACTGCATGATCAGGAAACTTTTAAAGAAAATCTGCAGACATTAATTAATGAAGAAGAGACACTAAAAAAACTAAATCATTCCACTTATATAGAATCACAGGAATGGAGAGAAGAAAAAATGCTTGAACAATGGAGAAAGCTGTTTCAGTAAGTAAGAAAAAAAAGATTCTTATCAGAATAGGTTCTTTACGCCACGGAGGAGCTGAAAAGGTATTGGTTACATTCCTGAAAAACATTCCTGAAAACAAATATGAGATAGATTTATTATTAAACTTAAGGTCTGGAAAATATCTGGATGAAGTACCGGGCTGGGTTAAAGTATTTCATCTTAATACCGGAGAAATGATCACCACTAATAAACCATGGGAAATTCCGGAGAAAGCCTATCGAAAAATTTATCAGGGCATTTTAAAACTCTTTCCCCAGCTCTTATATAAGTACATCTTAAAAGACAAGAAATACGATATAGAACTTATAGCTAACCACAGGTTACTCCACGAAGTACTGAAAAGTCCTTTAAAAAGCTCTAAAAAGATTGTCTGGGTACACAATGATCTATTTAGTATTCCTGAATATACCCAAAAAAAATTAAGAGATTTTTTTAAGGCAGATAAAATATGGGTTATTTCGGATAAGATAAGACAAGAGTTTGAAAAGTTAGCAGAAACCCCTGAAGAAAAAGAAAAATTAATAAGGATATATAATCCCATTGACTCCCATGAAATTACAAATAGGGCAGAAGAAAAAATTCAATTCAATTTTTCCGGTTTTCAAGACGAAAAAACTTTTGTAGCAGTGGGTACGGTTTTTCCCCAAAAAGGATTTGACCGGTTGATAAAGATGCACAAAAAATTGTTGGATGAAGGGCTGAAACATAAGATACTTATTGTTGGAGACGGATATGATTTTGCCAATGTTAAAAATTTATGCGAAAATTTAAAAGTAGAAGAAACCGTTAAAATGGTTGGATTTCAGTCAAATCCCTATCCGTTTTTCAAACATGCGGATTTTTTCATCTTGTCTTCAAGATATGAAGGTTATCCCACAGTACTATTTGAAGCTCTGATTTTAAAGAAACCGATTATTGCAACAGATGTTTCAGGAGCAAAAGAAATTTTACAAGACGGAAAATTCGGTATGATTATTGAAAACTCAGAACAAGGAATTTATCAGGGGATGAAAACATTTTTGCAGACCCCGGAAGTTTACAGCACCTATATAGAAAAAATGAACGAAGGGGGATTGCCATTTTCACTGGAAAATTCGGTAAATTCGCTGACAAAAATCATAGACAGTTTGTAAGGAATATGGCACGAACACTAATAGAAAAAGATTATTACCGGCTCCATGGAAGATGGCCAGGAAAATTTATCTGTAGAAGTATGTTAAACCCTAACTTCAGATATATCTATTTCTTTAGAAAAGCTTCAAAATACAGAAAAAAATCATTTTTAGGAATAGTTTACAGGATTATCTTATATCGTTGTCAGGTAAGATATGGCTTTCAGATCTATCCGGGAACCGAAATAGGGGAAGGATTTTATTTAGGGCATTGGGGAACAGTGATTATTAATCCCCAAACTAAAATAGGAAAAAACTGTAATATTGCAACAGGCGTAACTATAGGACAAACTAACAGAGGAGATGCTCAGGGAGTTCCGGTTATAGGAAATGAAGTCTGGATAGGCACCAATGCTGTTATCGTAGGAAATATAAAAATAGGGAATAATGTTTTGATTGCTCCCAATGCTTATGTAACCCGGGATGTTCCGGATAATTCCATTGTAGTTGGAAATCTGGCCCGGATTGTTCAGAATGAAGAGGCCACGGTAGGATACATCAATAATAAAGTATAACCTATGAAAACCATTCTGTTCATTCTTCCCGATCTGAATATGGGCGGTGCAGAAAGAATAATTACTACAATCATCAATACCATTGATAAAACCCGGTTTCAGCCTAAACTTTTGTTACTCAGGAAAGAAGGATATTATCTGGAATTATTAAATAAAGAAACCGAAATCATTGATATTAAGAAAGAAAGAATCAGAGAGGCCTTTTTTCCCATTCTTAAAGTTCTCCGTAAATTGAAACCCGATATTGTATTCGGGGGATGGGGAGAGGTTTCGGCTTTTTTAGCTCCGGTGATTCCCTTTTTTCCAAAAATTCATTTCATAGCACGGGAAACCAATATCGTTTCACAGCACATAACCCGACCGGAAATAAAGTTCTTTTACCGTTTTTACAATAACTATCAGACCATTATTGCCCAGAGTGAAGATATGAAGGAAGACCTGATAAAAAATGTGAAAATACGGGAATCCAAGATTATTAAAATCAATAATCCGATAGATTTGGATTTAATAGAAGTCAAATCCAAAGAAGAAATAAACTTACCTTTCTCACCTGTAAACAAAAATGTAGTAGCCATTGGAAATCTTTCCCACCGGAAAGGATTTGATAACCTTTTGAAAGTATTTTCCCATCTGAAGGAAGAGAATATCCATTTGTATATCTTTGGAGACGGAAATGATAAAGAAGAATTATCGGATTTAAAAAAAGAACTGAACTTGGATAAAGTACACTTTTTAGGAATAACCCATAACCCTTTTCCGCATCTAAAAAACGCCGATTTATTTATACTTTCTTCCCGTTATGAAGGATTTCCCAATGTATTATTGGAAGCAGGAGCCTGTGGGACCTTTTCCCTTGCCAATAATTGTAAAGGAGGGATTAATGAAATAATAGAAGAAAACAAAAACGGAAGAATCCGGGATATTGAAGATCATTCCGGTTTTGCCCGGGAAATAAAAAAAACAACAGAAGAAGTTCATGATAAAGAAATAATAAAAAACTCCATAAGAAGCCGCTATTCCAAAGAGATTATCATGAAACAATACGAACAGGTATTTGGCAGGCTTTAAAGTAAATACAAAAAAGGAGGGATTATCCCTGAAAGAAGCAAACACTTTTTATAAAACAACAAATTACATCCGAGTTTTTAAGATAAATAT
>JAVBRH010000004.1:0-5795 GCA_031548225.1 Apibacter sp. | reverse complement strand
AGGAGTGATTTATCAGTATATGGAACGAAGTGAGTTGAATATTTTAGGATATAAGAATTTATACTTTTTTAAAGGAGCTACGTATCGGAATGTTCCAGAGGGCAGAGAGAATCTAAGCGAATACCAGCTTTCGGCAGATTTGGAAAGATTATTCAGGATTTCCGATAATCATTATCTAAAATCAAGAATATCAGCCTCTACTTTATTGTCGGATACGTTAACAGTCAATGAATTATTTCGAATTGGAGGATTAAAAACAGTACGGGGATTCAATGAACAATCTGTTTATGCCAATGCTTTTTTAATTGGAAGCCTGGAATATCGGTATGTTCCTTTTGAAGAAATGTTTTTAGATGTTTTTGTGGATGCTGCCTGGACGGAAAATAAATATCAGCATACCCGGCCGTTCCTTTTAGGGACAGGTCTGGGAATTAGTTTTATGACCCGGTTCGGAATTTTTTCCTTAAATTATGCTATAGGTAAGTATGATTCTGAACCTTTCAATTTCTCCGATTCAAAAGTTCATATTGGAATACAGACCACCTTTTGATTTATGTGGAATGGAAAAATTAGTATCTTTGTAGCTTACTAAAAATAGAATGAATTCATTAAAGAAGATACTTAAGCAGTTTGCTTATCCGTATAAAAAGGAATTTTTACTGGGAGTTTTTTTCAATATTTTATATTCTTTGTTTTCCATTGTTTCCGTACTTGCCATTATGCCTGTATTGGAAATGCTGTTGGGAGGGAAATCCAACGAGGAGGCAATCATTGAAAAGGCAAAAAAAGAAGTAGAAACTTCCAATGGTTTTTCAGCAGAATTGAAATACGAAATGTATCAGTTTTTCCATAAGCATATGGAAGGAATAGACCCAAAAGTGGCACTGGCTTATTTATGTGGTTCTGTAATAGTTTTATTTTTACTTAGAAATGTATTCCGGTATCTGGCCCAATATTTTATCGTTTTGCTACGAAGCGGGGTTTCCAAAGATTTACGGCTTGCCATGTTTGACAAGATCATATCCCTGCCTGTTTCGTATTTTACCGAAAGAAAAAAAGGAGATATCATGATCCGGCTTTCCGGGGATGTGGGAGAAGTGGAAGGAAATATTTTAAATGCCCTTCTGGAGATCTGGAGAACTCCATTTTCTCTTCTTTTTACCTTAATTACTTTGATAGTAATCAGTCCTCAGCTTACCTTGATTGCTTTAGTGGTTTTACCTTTTATGGCCTGGATTATTTCAGCTATAGGAAAAAGCCTGAAAAAAGATGCGAGAAGAGGATTGACTGAATCGGGAAATGTATTGTCCATCATAGATGAAACCCTGAATGGTGCTAAAGTTATTAAGATCTTCAATGCGGAAGAATCCATGAAAAACCGGTTTATGAATAGTGTCCTCTATCTTAGGAAACTGTCTATTAATATGATGAAGAAGTATGAACTGGCTTCCCCTTCCTCCGAGTTTTTAGGTTCTGTTGCCATGATTTTCATTACCTGGTACGGTGGAGTTTTGATTTTAGAGGGAAGAGGAGGATTGAGTTTGCCTTCTTTTCTGGTTTATGTAGCCTTGTTTTTTCAATTGTTGGAACCTGCCAAAACCTTATCTACCTCACTGACTAACCTGCATAAAGGAAGTGCTTCTACCGATCGTTTGGTGGAAGTGCTGGAAACCAGTGTTCAGATTTATGAACCGGCAAATCCTGTAATACTGACAGAATTAAAGGAAGGAATCCGGTTTGATAATATAGATTTTCAATATCAGGAAGGACATCCGATATTACAGGATGTTACCATAGATATACCAAAGGGCAAAACAGTAGCCATAGTGGGGCAGAGTGGGGGAGGAAAAACCACCTTAGCCAATTTATTGGCACGCTTTTACGATGTAAGCAAAGGAAAAATTCTGATCGATGGTCATGATCTGCGCGATTTGAGCTTAAAAAATTACAGAAAATTATTGGGGATGGTTACCCAGGAATCCATTTTGTTTCATGATACTATTGCCAACAATATCAAATTGAGCAATCCCAATGCGACTATGGATGAAGTAATCAATGCTGCAAAAGTAGCCAATGCGCTGGAATTTATAGAATTACTCCCTGAGGGGTTTAATACTTCCATAGGAGAAAGCGGAGCTAAGCTTTCCGGAGGACAGAAACAACGGATTGCCATAGCACGGGCTATTTTGAAGAATCCACCCGTTATGATTTTAGATGAAGCTACTTCTGCTTTAGATACTCAAAGTGAAAGATTAGTACAGGAAGCGTTGGAAAATTTGATGTCTAACCGTACTTCTCTGGTGATTGCCCACCGGTTATCTACCATTGTGAACTCGGATTTGATTGTAGTAATGGAAAGAGGAAAAGTTATTGAGCAGGGAACTCATGTGGAATTAATAGAAAAAGACGGAGCTTACAAAAGGCTGATCGACATGCAGAAGTTTTCGTGATGTTTTTATTTTTCATAGATAAACATATATAATCGTCAAAACGAAAAAATACTAATTTTTCAGAACAAAAAATACTGAAAATTATATCTACTTTCTTAAAGGTGGATGAAGTTCTTCAGCTTCAAACACCCATTCAGGTAATGAAATAGCTAATTTACGAGCCTTATTACATTCTTTTTTATACAAGGAATTGAGACGTTTAAATTTTGTTGATTTAATTTTCATTTATTAATTTTTCTTTTAATTTTTTGGGTAAGGTGTCAAAAAGAACTACAATTAATTAGTTATAATATTTTGGTTGTCAAAAATCATCACAATCGCTAAAAACCCTTTGAAAATCGACTTTTTTTCTCCATTTTTAATTAAACCTATACATAAGTATAGGAATTTTATTTATTGGTATAATTTTTAATTACTCTTTTCTTCCTTAATTAGTAGCTTGGATTAATTGATAGTAAATTATTTAATCAATTAGTATTTTTTATTTTTTATTTAATCAAATTGTCTATTTTTTTTGCAAAAAAACTTAAGATAAATTAAATTTTTTCTTTTTTTTGTCAAAAAAATAATATCTTTGTACTATAAATTAACACATATAATGAATAAATAACAAGTACGTGGTAGTCAAATAGTTATAGTTATGAAAAAATTCTTAATAGATGTAGAAAAAGAGGTCTATTTCCAAGAGGTATCTTTTATTTCCCCTTTAACATACAAAAAATTATCTCCATTATCATAATACCCTTATAAATATCTCCATTATTGAGAGTTAAGAGTAATTAATAGGCAATAAACATATGGTAATCAAATCAATTATAATTATGAAAAATTTTTTTATAGCAACATTAGCAGGTATTCTGTTTCTGTTGGGAGGAATGGTATACGCCCAGGTAGGGATTAACACCGAGACTCCCGGTGCAACGATGGATGTTGTTGCGGCTAAAACCGACGGAACAACAGCTGAAGGGATTATAGCTCCCAGGCTGAAACTTTCAGAACTTATCAGTAAAGAGGGCAAGTACGGAATAAGTCAAAACGGTGCGATTATTTATATAACTGATGTTTCGGGGGCAACTTCTGCTGGTAAAACAGCTAACATTACCCAGTCGGGATATTATTATTATGATAATGCTGCTGATGTATGGAAGCCTTTTGGAGGAGGTTCAGGTACAAGTGCCGGCTGGTCACTTACCGGAAATAGTGGAACAACAGCAGGAACAAACTTTTTGGGCACCACTGATGCCCAGGATCTGATTATAAAGACAGGTACAGGGACAAACACGGAACGTATGAGAGTGATAGGGGTAAATGGAGATAATACCGGAAATATAGGTATCGGAACCACTACGCCTGATAAATCAGCTATTTTAGATGTTTCTGCATCCAACAAAGCTGTCCGGGTACCCAATGTGTACCTTTTAAGCGCAACTGATACAAGCACAGTGCCCAGTCCGCAGAGAGGAATGATCGTATATAACACAAACGGAAATCAGTTTGCTTATTTTGACGGTATCCAGTGGAGACAGCCTGTAACTTCTACACAAGGGGTGGTAGTTCCTAAGTTGGTTGCAATGGCCCAGTCATTTGCAGGTTATTCATCTGATACTACTTTGCTTTCCGGATTTGTCTGGTTTGATAGCATATCAGGGCTTGACGGTGCATTTGAGCTTTTTGATCCTGAGGGTGCAGTGACTTTAGGAACCTATGATTTTACTAACGGAGGAAAATATACAGTTCCAAAAGACGGTTCCTATCAGATATTTGTCAATTTGACGCTCCCTAACCCTGTAGACAATGAGGCCTGGTATGTCCAGATTCGAAAGAACACCAATATAATATTAGCAGCTATAAATGCTACAAAATCTCCGGGTTCAGGTGCTTCGACTTGTGTTTCTACTACGGTCACTTTGGCAAAAGATGATATCATACAAATTTATAAGTCCAGTCAAAAGGGTGGATGGTCAGGAGGAGGGCTTACCAAACTGACTATATACAGATTTGAATAAAATAGCATAATCTTGACTCAAAAAATTATAATAAATACCTATTTATTTAATCAATCTAGTAATCATCATGAAAAAAACATTTATATATATAACTCATATTTTACTGTTGACAGGAGGAATAGCTTATTCCCAAGTAGGGGTTAATACCGACACTCCTGGTGCAACGATGGATGTTGTTGCAGCTAAAACCGACGGAAGCACAGCAGAAGGTCTCATAGCCCCCAGACTGACGTTGGCAGAGCTTATCACTAAGGAAGGCAAATACGGAATAAGTCAAAACGGAGCGATTGTTTATATAACCGGTCTTTCGGGAGCGACCCCTGCCGGTAAGACAGCTAATGTAACCCAGCCGGGATATTATTATTACGATTATACCGCAGATGGGTGGAAGCCTTTTGGAGGAGGTTCCGGTACAAGTGCCGGTTGGGTGCTTACCGGAAACAGCGGAACCACATCGGCAAACTTATTAGGCACCACCGATACCCAGGATCTGATTATAAAGACTGGTACAGGGGCAAACACGGAACGTATGAGAGTGATAGGAGTAAGTGGAGATAATGTTGGAAATGTAGGTATCGGAACTACTACGCCTGATAAATCAGCCATTTTGGATGTTTCCGCATCCAACAAAGCCATCCGCATACCTAATGTGAGCCTGTCAAGCGCTACGGATGTAACCACAGTGGCCAGTCCGCAGAAAGGAATGATCGTATACAACACAAACGGAGACCAGTTTGCTTATTTTGACGGTACCCAGTGGAGACAGCCGGTAACTTCAGGACAAGGGGTAATAACACCTAAATTGATGGTAATGGCTCATTCTGATATTGTTACTACCCTGTATAATGGAAATATTTGGTATAGTATTGAGGATTACGACATTGAAGGTGCATTTGATCCGGGAGCCAACGGGGTCCGGGGTGCATCATATACAGTGCCAAAGACCGGATATTATCAGATATTTTTGAATTATTCACAGTCTGCTGCTACGACAGGCGGAGCCTGGTATGTGCGTATTATAGTACCTGCTGGCTGGCCATCTGAAGGAAGTGCATTCGCAGCTGCAGATACAACATCAACCAATGCTACTGCCGGTGTTTCTCTTTTTGCTGTTGGATATTATAAGGCAGGTACAGTAATAACTATGCAAAAAGGAGGTAGCGGAGGTCAAACCTCGGCAGCAAATCTTAGTAAAATAGTCATTTACAGATTTGAATAAAAAACTTTATCTGTTTATTGATTTCAAAAAATTTAATACCTATTTATTTAATCAATCTAGTAATCATCATGAAAAAAGCATTTATATATATAACCATGAGTGTATTTTTTATAGAGGGAC
>JAVBRH010000116.1:0-2511 GCA_031548225.1 Apibacter sp. | reverse complement strand
ATTTTTATGCTCTTTTCTGGCGGTTATCAAATTTTTTTTATTTGTTTTCTTTTTTTTTGTCTATATCCGAAATAAACGGACATCCAATGGATTAATTTTTAATTCCTAACACGACAGGTGGTTTATCTTTAAAGAGTTTTCCTGTCCATTGATCAATGATACCATCTTCATAATTCAAAGGAGAAGGAGATAGGCCTTCACTGCTGAAAAAGTTTTTTTCAATAATTATATTTTTCGTTTTTGCTTCGAGAACCAATAAACGTCTGGCATAAACCTGATTATTGCCATCTAAATAATCCTGCAAAAAATAGTGCAGACTATCTTTCTGGTATAGGTAGGTATTACCCTTAGTTAAATTTTGAAAATATGCCGCATCTTCATTTTTCATTACTTTTGAAGGATATTCTTTCACCGGAATTTTTTTCCAGACCATGGGAGTTAACCCTTCCCGGGAAAACGGATTTTCCTTACCTACATAAACCAGTGCATTGGAATAATAATCGCTAAATCCGTTTAGGTTCTTTTTATCAATTTCAAATCCG
The DNA here is from genome assembly GCA_031548225.1 of Apibacter sp. GTDB lineage: Bacteria > Bacteroidota > Bacteroidia > Flavobacteriales > Weeksellaceae > Apibacter. The sequence continues at coordinate 1,969 of JAVBRH010000116.1, read as the reverse complement.
ATCATATAATAGTAGGGAAGATAAGGCCAATCGTCTGAAGATACATAAACATTTATTATTGCTGCGACCTTTAGATCTTTCACTAAAAAAGAAACCAGATTATTTTTGGAATAATCATAAACAAATACCGAATCTGTTTCAGATATCTTCGTTCCCGAAAGAAACCTTTTCCGGTATTTTCCTTCCAGTATGAAATATTGAGCAGAATCTATTCCTTTTTCTTTTATATCCGGAAGCGCAAGCGTATCTGAGTCTTCGTTGTGTAAAGGATAAATATCCGAAAGAGAAACAAAAGCGATATTACTGCTGTCTTTTGGACAGAGAGTAAACAAGTCTATACTTTGTCTGCCATAAATGGTTTCAGACATTTCGTTTTTAACCACCTCTCTGTTTTTACAGTTTAAGGTTAACAAAAGAAAGCTTGTGAATACTATATATGTTATTGTTTTCATACCAGTTATATTGTTTATGATCTTCTATCTAATGGTAAAATTTGTGTATTACAGTAACTCGTTTTTATTCTTTATCAGAGGATCTTCGTTCTATAAAATTCACAATTTGTTTATTATTTGCTATCAGTAAATATCCGATAATTATTTTTATAAAATAAAAAATGAGCCAGCTTATTACCGGAACTTCCTTGATATGTAATCCCCTCTGTTGTACATAAATATAGATCTGCCGGGAAAAATCCGGTAATGATCCCACTATCATAATCCCTCCGATAACGATTATTGCTATATTCAAAACTTTTGAATGAGAAATATTCAAATCGAATTTTCCCTCTGTAAATCCTTTATCCAGACGTAGTTTATCAACGATCACATCCGTTCTGAAAACACAATAATACAAAATCAAAAAGTATAATAATACGGTCAGCAACATGGCTCCTATGGTTAAAACAATGTTTATTATTGCATAGCTGCTTCCATCTAAACTAAGATAATAAAACGTTGAAAAAAACTGGGGCAGTACCGTTATTGAAGAGAGTATCAGGTAAATTCCTAAAATTTTAATAAAGATCAAAAAGAAACTTCTGGGAGTCATTGGGTTTATATATTTAATTATTTTTCTGTTTTCTGAGGTTTACGTCCGGTTTTTTACCATTCATAAAACCGCAACCGGTTTCGTAATCCGGTCATTTCTTTCTGTAAATCCCGTATTCTGCTTAATAAATTATGTATGGCATCAATTCCCGCCATATTAATATCCAGCTCATAAAACATACGGCTGTAAGATTCCAGATCGGAAAGAATTTCAACAGGAATATACCGTTCTTTTTCTCTTTCAACAATCCGGATAAGTCCTAATTCTTCCAGTTCTTCTATAAAAGAAGGCTCTACTTTATAGTGAATGCAATATTCTTTCAGGGTAATCAATTTATTTTCCATAGCGCTTCATTTTAAGATTCTGCTAACTGTTTGAACAGTTCTTTTTGTTTATCGGTTAAATGAGTCGGTATTTTTATTTTATAAGTTACGAATAAATCCCCGAACTGACCTTCTTTTTTGTAAACGGGAAATCCTTTTCCTTTCAACCGTACTTTGGCATCGTTCTGTGTTCCGGGAGTTACTTTGAGCTTCACCTTTCCGTCTAATGTGTTTATGGTGGTTTCTCCGCCTAAAACCGCAGTGTACAAATCAATTTCAGCAGTAGTGCTTAAATCGTTATTCAATCTTTTAAAATTCGGGTCGTCGGAAATAACAAATGTAATATACAAATCTCCATTAGGACCTCCGTTCACTCCGGGACTCCCCTGCCCGCCCAGCTTGATTTGCTGTCCGTTGCCGACACCGGCAGGAATGGTAATACGAATTTGTTTTCCGTTTACATTTAAGGTCTGTTTATGTGCCGAAGCCGCATCTCTTAAGGAAAGGTGTAATTCAGCGGTGTAATCTTGGCCTTTAAACCGGGCGCTCCTTCCGCCTCCCGAACTTCTGCCTGCTTTTCCTCCAAACAGTTCACTGAA
>JAVBRH010000151.1:0-3886 GCA_031548225.1 Apibacter sp. | reverse complement strand
GCATCCATGCAGGCCAGTGAGAAGAATCATCTTCCGTTTTACACGGTTTTACAACCGGAATATAATTTATACGACCGGGAAAAGTACGAAACGGAATACGAACCCTTAGTTAAAAAATATAATTTAGGAGTAATGAGCTATTTTTCATTAGCCAGCGGTTTCTTAACCGGAAAATACCGCTCAGAATCGGATCTGGGAAAAAGCCAGAGAGGAGACAGAATTAAGAAATATCTGGATAAAAGAGGCTTGAGAATTATTGAAACACTGGAAAAGATTGCAGCAGAAAATACGGCTACTCCTGCACAGGTGACTTTAGCCTGGTTAATTCAACATCCGACTGTTACTGTACCTATAGCCAGCGCTTCCAAACTGGGACAATTGGACATACTAAAAGCCGTTGAACTAAACCTTAGCCCTGAAGCGATCAATATCCTGACCGAAGCCAGTAAGTATTAATGTGCTGATACGCCTATAAGTTAAAAAAAATTAGATTGAAAATTTACAATTTTAACGATTATTCTGTTATTCAGTCATTCGCTTTATTGGCATATCAGTAAATTCGCATATCAAGACATTTGCCTTACTCCCACTCGATAGTTGCCGGCGGTTTGGATGAAATATCATAAGCCACCCGGTTAATTCCTTTTACCTCATTGATAATCCGGTTGGAAATAAGTTCCAGAAACTCATACGGAAGCTTTGACCAGGTTGCAGTCATAAAATCAATCGTATTGGCCGAACGTACTACTGCCGTATATTCATAGGTACGTTCATCTCCCATTACTCCGACAGATTTCACAGGAAGCAGTACAACAAAGGCCTGGCTAACCTTATCGTACAAATTATGTTTATATAATTCTTCTATGAAAATATCATCGGCCTCCTGTAGGATTTTTACCTTTTCTTCATCTACTTCTCCCAATACACGAATTCCCAGTCCCGGGCCGGGGAATGGATGACGATATACCAATTCTTCCGGAATACCCAGCTCCACTCCTACCTTTCTTACTTCATCTTTGAACAGTTCACGCAAAGGCTCTATCAATTCCAATTTCATTTCTTCCGGCAATCCTCCTACATTATGGTGGGATTTAATCACTGCCGAAGGACCTTTTACCGACTGAGATTCTATCACATCCGGATAAATGGTTCCCTGCGCCAGAAAATCCACCTCTTCTATTTTGTGAGCTTCTTCATCAAATACCCTGATAAACTCATTTCCAATGATCTTCCTTTTTAATTCGGGGTCATTCACTCCTTTTAACTTGAAAAAGAAGCGATCCTGAGCATTGACTCTTTTTATATTCATATGAAAATGCTCTCCGTACACATTCATTACTTTATCTCCTTCATCTTTACGAAGCAGTCCGGTATCTACAAAAATACAGGTCAGCTGATCTCCAATGGCTCTATGTATCAATACTGCCGCTACAGAAGAATCCACTCCTCCGGAAAGTCCCAGAATCACCTTTTTCCTTCCTACCTTCTGCTTAATTTTCTTTATCTCAGACTGTATGAAATCCGTTAACTCCCAGTTTTTTTCACACAAACAAATATCAAACACAAAATGTTTTAAAATCTCACTCCCAAACTCCGTATGAGAAACTTCCGGGTGAAACTGCACCGCATAAACTTTCTTTTCATCGTTTGCCATGCAGGCGATTGAATTAGTGGAAGTACCCACCAGTTCAAACCCTTCCGGAAGAACGGTTACCTCATCAAAATGGCTCATCCATACGGTAGAGTTCTCCGGAATATTTTTAATTAATACATTTTCCTTCACTACTTTAAATTCGGACTTTCCATATTCTCCTTTCTCCCCTTCAGATACTTTTCCTCCCAACAGCTTCGCTGTTACCTGCATTCCATAGCATATTCCCAATACCGGAATCCCCTGTTCATACAATTCTTTCTCTATCAGATGGGCATCTTTTGAATTTACGGAGGAAGGCCCTCCGGAAAGGATGATTCCTTTAGGCTGATGAGATAAAATCTCTTCCAAAGGTGTATAATAAGGTAAAATTTCTGCATAAACTCCAAACTCCCGGATACGTCGCCCGATCAGCTGGTTATATTGTGAACCAAAATCTAAAATAATTATCCCGTTTTTCATCAAGTTTTTTAATCAGTTTTATTTATCTTTTATTATTTAGTAAATGGAAAGGTATTGCTTCTAACAAAAGTTCAGAACATCCTCTTTAGTTACCGGATCTCCGCCTAAAATAATCAAACGCTCTACCACATTCCTTAACTCCCGTATATTCCCCGTCCATTCAAACGATTCCAGCAATTCCATTGCCTCTTTATCGAATCGTTTTACTTTTTCTCCCTGTTCTTCTGCAATATCCTTAGAAAAGTGCTGAATCAACAAGGAAACATCTTCCTTACGGTCTCTTAAGGCCGGAACTCTTAATTCTATAACAGACAACCGGTGATATAAATCTTCCCGAAACCTTCCGCTTTTTATTTCTTCCTTTAAATCTTTATTGGTCGCTGCCAGCACCCGGACATCTACCGAAATTTCACTGTCACTTCCCACCCGGCTCACTTTTCCTTCCTGTAAAGCCCTTAAAACTTTTGCCTGGGCAGAAAGACTCATATCGCCTACCTCATCCAGAAAAAGAGTTCCTTTATTAGCTAACTCGAATTTTCCCTGTTTATCTTTTACTGCTCCTGTAAATGAACCTTTCATATGTCCGAATAACTCGCTCTCTATCAGCTCAGAAGGAATTGCTGCACAGTTTACTTCAATTATAGGCATGGCTGCCCGTTCACTTTTCTGATGGATGGAATGGGCTACCAGTTCTTTCCCTGTTCCGTTAGGACCTGTAATCAAAACCCTTGCATCTGTGGTAGCTACTTTATCTATAATGGTTTTTATTTCCTCTAATTTTTTTGAGTTTCCCACCATTTCATATTTTTTGCTTACCTTTTTCTTAAGCAGTTTATTCTGACTGGATAACTTCTGGTTTTCATGTATAAGGTTTTTCTTATCCAGAGCATTCCGGACAGCACTTAACAACCTTCCCAAATCGGGTGGTTTGGCTATATAATCAAAAGCTCCTTTCTTAATACAATTTACTGCTATTTCAATAGTTCCATGCCCGGAAATCATGATAAAAGGAAGATCCGGTTTCTCCGCCATTACGGCAACCAATAATTCCTCCCCGTCCATTTTCGGCATTTTTATATCACAAAGAACCAAATCGTAATCGGTTTTATCTATCAATGCTTTTGCTTCTACACCATCCCGGGCTTCATTGATCTCAAAATCTTTATTCTCATCAAGAAGAATATTTTTCAATACCCTGCTGATGGTTTCTTCATCTTCAACAATCAATATCTTGGCCATAGTATTTCTCGTTTTTTCAGGCAGCAAAGATACTGATTTTTTGCTAAACTGTTAAAACAGAAGTATCCGATATTTCCTTAATTTACTAATCCTGATATTACTAAAATAAATAACACAAAAAAGCGGAATAAAAATTAATTGTAGTAATTTTGTTATATTCTAAATAATGAAAATGAAAAGACAGGCAGAGGCAAAATTACCTACGGATTGGGGAGAGTTTAATATAATCGCATATGCAGACAATGAAAATGAATGGATGCCGCATCTGGCTATGATTAGTCAGAAAACCGATTTTTCCAAGACCATTACTGTGAGAATACATTCGGAATGTATTACCGGGGACCTATTTCATTCAAAAAGGTGTGATTGTGGAAAACAATTAGATTCGGCTATGAAATTCATCCAGCAACACGGAGGAATTCTTCTTTACCTGAGACAGGAAGGAAGAAATATCGGAATCATCAACAAATTGAAAGCCTATAATCTACAGGATAAGGGGTTAAATACGGCAGAGGCAAATATAGAACTGGGATT
>JAVBRH010000171.1:0-6733 GCA_031548225.1 Apibacter sp. | reverse complement strand
GTTCATGAAAAAGAACTTCTTAGAAAAGAAAAAACCGAAAACTGGAAGAAAATCCTGACTACCTATGAAGATTTAAACCTTTATCCCAGCCTTTATGATGTTTTAACAAAGCGTTATATCAATGCTCTTGCAAGGAGGGACAGATACAATTCTAAAGAATCGGTTTCCATAAATAAAGACAGTATCGTCAGAAGTTTATATTCTGACCTGATTGATTTTCACCGGAATGATTCGGATAAGTCCGCTTTTTTAAATACAAAATTAGGGGAAATCCAGTATTCTGATAATCAAAACCTGACTGAAGAAGAAAAAGAAAAAAGGGCGGAAAGTATTGTCCAACTGGCCCAATCCTATCCTGACGAAAAATTTTCCGCATATTTATATTATGCGGGAGCTTCCGGTTTCAGAAGTATCAATAAATTAGTGAAAGCTTCTGATGTTTGTAAAAATGTAACGGAATCCAAGGATAATCCCTGGTCGGCAAACTGTAAAATCCTTCAGAGGGATTTACAGAAACCCACATTACTTTCGGCCATAGATAATACACAACTTCCCAATGAAAATATTCCGCTTACTCTGACTGCAACTAATATAGATAAAATTTATTACCGGATTTATGAAGTAAGTCCGGCAGGTTATTCTTCTATAACAGAGAAAAATTCAGCATTGAATAATAACGGAGTTTTTTCCAAAGAAAATAAAAAACAGGTAAAAAACGGAACTATAGATCTGAAACACTTTGATGATTTCGCCCAGCATTCTACTTTAGCCAAGTTAGATGGACTTCCTCAGGGAAATTACCTAATCGAACTGGCAAATACCCCAGATTTTAACCCGGCAAAGGAAAATACGGATGATTTTAAAGGAACTTTGTATTTTATGGTAAATGACTGGACTATAACAGAATTAGGAAGTTATAACAATCCATCTTATCAGTTAACTGACCGGAAAACCGGAAAAGTTTTAAGCAACCGTTCCCTTCAGCTTTTCAAAGTATTGAATTATTCTTCCAAAAATCCGAAAATGTTTTCTGAGCCTGTTTCTATAAAAACAGATGCTCATGGTATGTTTACCATATCTAATCTGAAGGAAAACAGTTATAACCGTTTATATATCTATAATCCGGAAGCTCATAGTTATGTACAGCTCTCTTCCCGATATTATTATGGTAGGGATTTTGACTCTGATGATAATTATATCAACACTGTTACTTCTTTCTTTACAGACCGGGCTATTTACCGTCCCGGACAAAAACTATATTTTAAGGCAGTTCTTTATACCAAAGATAAAGAAAAAACGGCCGTTGCAAAAAACCAGAGAGTACAGATATCTTTGCTAAACCCTAATGGAGAGATACTTTCTAATTTAGACCTGACTTCCAATGAATACGGAAGTGTTTTCGGAGAATTTATTTTACCTCAGGGAGGTTTGACTGGAGGATATACTCTTGTAGAATCCAGTTTTAGTAATGATCGTTATTATTTTTCCGTAGAGGAATATAAACGTCCGAAGTTTGAAGTTAAAATGGATGAACTGAAAGGAGAATACACACTGGAAAAAGAAGTTAAAACCACAGGACAGGCAATTTCCTTTGCCGGAGCTCCCATTTCGGAAGCTAAAGTGGTGTACCGGGTGGAAAGACAGGAAATTTTTCCATTCTATTATAAATGGTATTTTCCGCCCCGTTACAGCGATCCGGAAACCATAGCCCAGGGAACGACTGCAACAGATAATGGTGGAAAATTTGAAATTCCGTTTATAGCCAAACCTAAAAATATTAAAAAGGATAAACAATACAGAACGTACACTTATACGGTCTATGCAGATGTTACGGACATCAACGGGGAAACCCACTCCACACAAACACAGGTAACTATTGGAGATTTACCTAAAAAACTGACTTTAACCGTTCCCGAGAAAGCCACTCAAAAAGAATTTACCCAAGTAGTGATAAAATCTACCAACCTGAATGAGGTAAAAGAGCCTTCTCAGGGAAAAGTTGTGATAACTAAACTGACAAGTCCTAAGCGGATTATTCTTCCTAATAAAGTAAATTCCGTTCCGGATTATCAATTATACGATGAAACTACTTTTAATCAGTATTTTCCTTATCTGCCTTATTCCAAAGAAGAGCAAAATCCGGAATCGTGGAAAAAAGAAAGTTCCCTGACCTACGATTTCAATACTCAGAAATCCGATACAGTAACTCTGAAATCTACTCTTTCCCGGGGATATTACCTGGTGGAAGCTTTCACTATGTATGGAAAAGACAGCATCCGTACACAGAAAATAATAGAAATCCTGGATGACAAAACGTTAAAATCCACCGATAATCTTTTCTATACTGTTTCCCCATCAAAACCGTCTTACAAGGCAGGAGAAACTATAGAAATCAATTTCTTTTCCGATTTAAAGGAAGCTACGGCCATTTTACATCTGGAAAGCGGAAATAAATGGATGGAGCATAGAGAAATCCTTATTAAAGACGGAAAAGGAAGTTATTCCCTTACTGCCCAGAAGGAACACTTACGGGATGGTCTGTTTGTTTCTTCTTATCTGATCAATGAAAACGGATATAAACAACAAAGCCTGGTAGTAAACATTATTGATGAGCCGAAAGATTTAAAGATTACCACTAAGGTTTTTCGGGATAAAATCACGCCGGGAGCAAAGGAAACCTGGGAACTTACCATCAGCGGAAAGGACAAGGACAAAGTTACAGCAGAAGTCCTTGCCACCATGTATGATGCCTCCTTAGATCAATTCCGTTCCAATTCTTATTCTTTCTCCCCCTGGGCGTATTATCCTTACGGAAGCCTGTATCAATACAGCCGTACTTTAGGATATGGAATAGACAATTCACAGATGTATCCTTATTACCGGTATTTGAGTTACCGGTATCCGCAAGAAGTTAATTTAAATGATTTTGATCTATATGGAAGACAAAGATATTATGAAAATAAAAAGATAGCTCAAGGAGAAGTTGCTTATGCTCCAGCCTCTCCAACTGCTCTAGCTGATGATATGGCAGTTGATGAAAAACGATACCCTGGAATCATTAGTGGTTTGGCTTATGATGCAGTTACAGAGACAGGTGGAGGATTACTCAAGGAAGAAAGCAAAACTTCTTCAAAAACCTCTTCAAAAACTTCCCAGGAACTTTCCGGTGTTCAGGCACGAACTAATTTGCAGGAAACCGCTTTCTTTTACCCTAATCTGCACACAGATGAAAACGGGAATGTGAAACTAAGCTTTACTTCTCCTGAGGCATTGACTAAATGGAAATTATTGCTTTTGGCGCATACAAAGGATCTGCAATCCGGAACAGCCGAATTTTACACCCAGACCCAGAAAGATTTGATGGTAGTTCCGAATGCTCCGCGTTTTTTACGAGAAGGAGACGAGATTACGATCAGCACCAAGATCAACAATCTTTCGGGTAAGAATTTATCCGGAAATGCCCAGTTGTTCCTGTTTGATGCACTGACTAATCAGCCGGTAGATGCAGATTTCAAAAATACTTCCGCCCAGACATCTTTCCATGCAGATGCTTCTAAAAATGCAGAGATAAACTGGACGATTAAAGTTCCTAAGAACATTCAGGCGGTTACTTACCGGATTGTAGCCAAAGCAGGGGATTTTTCCGATGGGGAAGAAAGTGTTCTGCCGGTTTTAACCAACCGGATGCTGGTTACGGAAACCCTTCCGATCAGTATTAAGGAAAACCAGACCAAAGAATACCGTTTTGATAAACTGATAGATAACAAATCCAATTCCTTACAGAACTTCAATCTGAGCCTGGAAGTTACTACCAATCCGACCTGGCTGGCGGTAATGTCGCTTCCTTATCTGAGGGAATATCCTTATGAATGTTCCGAGCAGTTATTCAGCCGTTTATATGGAAATATTCTTTCCACCTATATTTTAAATTCTTCTCCTAAAATCAAAAAGGTATTTGATAACTGGAATGCTCAGGGAGTTAATATTTCCAGTCTTGAAAAAAATCAGGAATTGAAAAATATTTTACTGGAAGAAACTCCGTGGGTTAGAAATGCAGAAAATGAGGACGAACAGAGAAAGAGAATTGCTTTGTTCTTTGATCTGAATAAAATGTCTCAGGAAAACTCACAAGCTCAGGATAAACTAATTCGCCGTCAAAATTCCGATGGAGGTTTTGCCTGGTTTGACGGAGGCTATTCCAGTCCGTATATTACCGAACATATTATTATGGGATTCGGACAATTAAAAACCTTATTAGGAGACAAAGCTCCGGAATATCTGAACGGAAATATTCAGAATGTTATTGAAAAAGCCATTCAATACTCAGATGAACAAACCATCAAATATATCCGGGAACAAAAGAAAAATAAAAACAAAGTAGATGGAAGAGACCTGATGCATTATTACTATGTACGAAGCTTCTGGAAGGATCAATACAAACTTCCGGCAGAAATTTCCCAATACTTAAGCGATATCAACAAAGATGTTCCGTCTTATTTTAAAGGATATGACCTGCAAAATAAAGCTATGACTGCAGTGGTACTCAACCGTTACGGATATAAGACTTCTGCGCAAACCGTTGTTAATAACCTAAAAGAAACTTCGGTGGAAGCGGATGAAATGGGAATGTACTGGAAAGATAACCGGCCGGGATGGTACTGGTATCAATCTCCGGTGGAATCCCAGACCAAAGCCATTGAAGCTTTTGCGGAAGTTACTCCTTCCGATGTGAAATCAGTGGAAGAAATGAAAGTATGGTTGTTGAAAAACCGTCAGACTAATTCCTGGAACTCTACCAAGGCGACTACCGATGCAGTGTATGCACTGATGAACTTCGGTAAGGACTGGACAGATGCAGAAAAAGGAGTTAAAGTATTTGTGGGAAATACCCAGTTCTACCCTTCCAGTGATGCCACAGCCGAACAGGCATCCGGATATATTAAACAATCCTGGAAAGCCGATCAGATCCAGCCGGAAATGGGAGTGGTGAAAATGGAAAAAACTTCTCCGGGAGTTGCCTGGGGAGGACTGTACTGGCAATATTTTGAAGATTTGGACAAAATCACCAAAGCCGATACCAGTATCAGAATGCAAAAACAACTGTTCCTGAAAGTGAATACCGACAAAGGTCAGCAATTAAAAGAGATTACGGATAATAGATCCATCAAGGTCGGAGATCTGGTAACTGTGCGGTTAGTTATCAAAACAGACCGGGATATGGAGTATATCCACATCAAAGATATGCGGGCTTCCGGATTTGAACCTGTAAATGTACTTTCCGGATATAAATATCAAAACGGATCCGGATATTACGAAAGTACCCGGGATGCAGCCACTAATTTCTTTTTTGAAAGGCTGACTAAAGGAACCTATGTTTTTGAGTATGATGTACGAGCAAATAACAAAGGGGATTTCTCTAACGGAATTACCCAGTTACAAAATATGTATGCTCCTGAAATGTCAGCTCATAGTGAGGGCATCCGAGTAAAAATTGAATAAGAATAAATAATTAGCAGATTAGTAAATTAGCAAATGATGTATAGAGACTTTGTAATTTACTTATTTTCAAATTCTCAAATTTGCTAATCTACTAATTTGCTTATTTATACTATTGTATGGAAAAAAAAGAAAACCTCAGTCTGCTTTTAGTAGAATATTCTCCCGAATGGGAAAACACGGAAGTTAATCTCAATTTTCTTACCCGGCTTTTGGAAAATGTAAATCCGGCAGATATTATTATTCTCCCGGAAATGTTTAATACGGGATTTAGTATGAATTCTTCCGAAATTTCAGAAAAACCGGAAGGAAAGACTCTCAGCTGGATGAAAGAAATATCCCTGAAAAGTTCTGCCGCCATTTGCGGAAGCCTGGCAATAGAAGAGAACAGCTGTTATTATAACCGTTTTGTTTTTGTTGCAGAAGGAAAAATCATAGCACAGTACGATAAACACCATTTATTCGCTTACAGTGGGGAATCCAAAGTTTATACCGCCGGAACAAAAAAGATTGTTTTTGAATATTCCGGTTGGAAAATCTGTCCGATGGTTTGTTTTGATCTTCGTTTTCCTGTATGGAACCGGAATACGGAGAATTATGACCTGATGATCAATGTAGCCAGCTGGCCTGATACCCGAATTGAGGTTTGGGATACTTTACTAAAAGCCCGCTCCATAGAAAATGTAAGTTATGTATGCGGAGTAAACCGGGTGGGAACAGACGGAATGAATCTTACCTATCCGGGACATTCGGTTGTTTTTTCTCCTATTGGTAAGGAACTGGAATTGGTTCAGGAGAAGGAATACCTCTACAAACAAACCCTTTCTTTGAAAGAAGTGGAAAAATGGAGAAATAAATACCGCTTTTTAGATGAAAGGGATAATTTTACCATTTTATAAACTCAACTGATACACAATCCTATCATTGGTAAAATCCTACGGGGAAGTTGAAAAAAATCTCTTTTGTTTTATCAGGATTAAGATAATAATAATACAACAAGCCTTCCAATATATTTAAATCATCCTCATCACTATTAAAAGACAATTCTTTCTCGTCAGGTACTCCAAGACTGACAATAGATGTCTGATTAGAATAATATTTTTCAAAGAATTTTTTTCCATCTGACTCCGATTGGGATAAATACTTTTTTATTTTTTCATTTTCAGAAAGTTTACTGTACATTTCTTTATTTACAGCATTTAAAGCACATCTGCCTTCATATTTGCATGATTTCTTT
>JAVBRH010000128.1:0-3180 GCA_031548225.1 Apibacter sp. | reverse complement strand
AAACTAAATTTCAAAATGACAAAGAACGATTTGGACCCAATGGACCAAGTTTATTTGATTTTTAATAACGTCCCAATTTTAATGGGACACTAGTGAAAACGAAGATAAAACAAATGAGTACAGCATATTGATTTTTTAGTGAATTTATTATTTTATTTTTTCATTTAAAACTGTGAAACAGACTAATTTTGCAGCAAAATAAAAAACACTGTAAATTATGTCATCTATTTCATTTGTATTCCGTCCATCCTCACGTATTGGCGATTTTCCCGGTAGCTTGTACCTGAGAATTATCTATCAACGGAAAGTAAAAACAGCCACTATTCCGGGGCATATCTTTCGTAGCGAATGGAATCACCAGAAACAAAGCATTGTTTTTCCCGAAAATAATGCTGCCCGTATTTTATATCTCGAAGATTTGGAACAACAAATCAAAGAAGCATCTCAAATTGCAGAAGAGTTGATAAAAATGCTTGAAAAACAAGGCAATTGTACCATAGAAGACATTATACAACAATACAGGATACACAACTATAATGGTAAATTGCTCTCTTTTTCCGAACTACTCGCACGGAGTATGGAAAAAGCCGGACAATACCGGACTGCCGATGCTTACCGGACTGTCTCCAGAAGAATCATCAGATTCAATAATGGACAAGATATAGCTCTTTCCTGTATCAATGCCAACTTAATCAAAGCGTTTGAAACCCATTTGAAAAGCCAGGGAAAACTTCCCAATACGATTTCCTATTACATGCGTAACCTTCGCTCCATTTACAACAAGGCTGTGAAAGAGAAACGAATCCATGCGCGGCGTGACAATCCTTTCGCTGAAGTTTTTACCGGAGTAAAAAAGACCAATAAACGCGCACTTTCTATTGAAGATGTAAGTAAATTGTACGAACTGGATTTACATACCCGTTTAAAATTTTTACCTTCCGGTTCAACGGAACACATCCATATCAGCAACCTTTATTTTTCATGGAGGCTGTTTTTCTTTTGTTTTCATGCCCGTGGAATGTGTTTTGTGGACATGGCCTATCTCAAAAAATCTTCCATACAAAATGGAATGATGCGCTATTACCGGAAGAAAACAGGACAACTGATAGAAGTAAAAGTAACACGCGAAATGCAAAAAATCATAGATAGCTTTTCCACGACGGTCAAACGGTTGGAATATGTATTCCCAATCATTATTGATAATAAAAAAGATGAAAGGACACAATATGAAACAGCCATGCGTATCCAGAACCGCCGGTTAAAAGAACTTGCACAAATGGCAGGGGTAGATCAAATCATAACGACTCACGTCGCCAGACATTCCTGGGCAACTATCGGCAAGCAACAGAACTTACCCATCTGGGTCATCAGCGAAGGATTGGGGCATACCTCTGAAAAAGTGACTTACTCCTATCTGGCTTCTTTTGACCAGTCTGTACTAGATAAAGCCAATAAATTAATAACCAAAGCTATAAAACGAGGAAAACGAGCCAGATAATCTGGAAAATTTGCATACCTTTGCATTTTGAAGGTTAGGCTTAAGCGTACATCTGACACTTAGTAAGTGTCGGACAGTTAAGTTCAGGATCAAAATATATACTGCAAAAGTACGGCGATAATTTGAATTATCCATTCACAATATTATCCAAAAGTATCATAATATTATCCATTTAAAGGTTTTTTTCTGATTTTTCCGGGAGCATTCCCGAGATTCGCCTTGCAAAAATCTATAAATTGGGATGAAGAAGCAAATCCAAAGTCGATAGCAATTTGCTTGAATGGTTTTGTTCCGGTGCAGATTTCCTTGTAAATCGCCCTGGCTTTTTGCTCTTTCATCCAGGTATATACAGGGACACCAAAAACGGATTTGAATTTTTTAGAAAACCCGGAAAAACTGTAATTCAAGGCTTCGGCCAGTTCCTGGGCGGTGTTGTAAGATTGATAATTGTATTTAATTACCTCTACAAAAGCAGTATCTATACTTAATATCTTATGAAAAAAATTTCGCAACTGCTCTTTGTTATAATAAAGCCGCAACAATACAAAAAACTCTTTAACCTTGATATCATGATAATACCGGCAACGGAAATTTCCCTCAATGAAAGGCACAAGGCTTGCAATGTAATTCAGAATAGCTTCATTGGCATCCAGAATACAATGTGTCTTCCCCGCATTTAAGCATCTTCCACGTCCATTCATAAACAGTTGTTCGATTCCATAACTTTCACAAAGACGGATGTGGTCATACATCCGTACCAGTAACACTTCAGTATCTTTAATTGCCTTATATTGAATTTTTGCCCCTAATGGAGCAAAAATAAAGGAATCTTTTTTGATATTCGTTTCTGGATAATTCTGAAATAAAAACTGTATCTCCCCTTTCAGTATAAATACGATTGTATTATACCGGGCGACCGTTTCTTGGCTTTCCCCTTTCTCGACCGGCCATACATCGATCATTGCACTTTTCGAATTGTCATAATTATAACAAACAAAGTGCTCATTTAAATTACAAAAATCCATAATTTTCTGATATTTAATTTGTTTAGCGATTGTTTAGCAAAAAAAGTAAAAAACTATTGCCCTATACACTTCTATAACCTGTTAGCAAACATATTATTAGAATATATATTACTACTTAAATATTCTCTTTTCCTGAGTATTTGTTTAGCAAATGTATTATTATACATATTATATGATTATATATCAGCATATTATATTCTTCATTAACAACTATCTATAATTTAATAAAAATATATTCCGACACTTACTAAATGTCAGACTTAAATTGTAGGACAATCAAAACACTAAACACACTAATAATGAGCAAAAAACTTACGGCGTTAATTATCGCTCTGAGTCTTATTTTTTCTGTTTTACACGCCCAGGAAAAGTCTGGATTCTACACATTCGCCACACCATCTTTTGCAGTTAAAAACAATCTGCTTTATGATGCGACAACAACCCTCAACCTCAGTTTGGAATTTAAACTTTCCAATCGCTTGACAATGGATTTTTCGGTCAATTACAATCCATGGACATTTTCGGATAATAAAAAATGGAAACATATTCTCATACAACCGGAAGCCCGTTGGTGGACTTGTGAAGTTTTCAACGGTCATTTCTTCGGGTTGCATGGACACTATGGCTATTATAATATCGGAGGACTAAATACTCCAC
>JAVBRH010000196.1:0-5454 GCA_031548225.1 Apibacter sp. | reverse complement strand
AATCCGAAAAGAAAAAGCACGCTCAGGAATGCAAAGTCTTTCGATTAGGTTTGACTTTTCAAATTCAGGGTGCTGGTTGTAAACTTCTTCTATGGATTCAAGAACTTCGTGAACTGCCTGATGATATTCAGGCTCATTAGGGAATCTGCGTTTTAGAGTGTCTAATACTTGTTGTGTTTTCATTGATAATTTTAAATTGTTTTGTATAAATTAAAATTTTAGTGATTGTTACTAATAGGACGAGCGGTAACGGGTAGAATTAGTAACCTTATTATTTCAAAGGCATAAAGGTACTTCAAATTTCATTTTTGAAAAAATTTTTTACAATAATTATTTAGAAGCGATAAATATAGAAGTTGTATTTTATAAATCAATAAAATTAACTCATCTTTTAACGGGTAAAATTTCGATATTCTTAAAAATAAATAGGGGGTCATTATCGGAATTGTGCCCAAAATACTAAAAGAAAATCCAAATTATTTCTACTTTTGCGGAATGATCAGCATTAAAGTCGAAAAATTATTTAAAATTTTTAAAGGAAGTCAGGATTATGTTCTGAATGATCTGAGTCTGGATATAAACCAACCGGACATCTTCGGGTTATTAGGGCCTAACGGAGCTGGAAAAACGACTTTGATCTCCATACTTTGCGGATTGATACAGCCTACTTCCGGAACGGTTTTACTGAATGAATGGTCGTACAGGAACAACCGAAGGAAAATACAAAAAATCATAGGCGTGGTTCCTCAGGAATATGCCTTATATCCAACCCTGACCGCTTATGAAAATCTTCAGTACTTCGGAAGTCTCCACGGAATTTCACCTTCTGAACTGAAAAAAAGAATTGAGAAAGGATTGGAAGAAGTAAGCTTGCAGGATTTTGCGCACAAGCAGATCAAGAACTTTTCGGGCGGTATGAAACGACGCATCAATGTTTTATCAGGAATTCTGCACGAGCCTCAGATTATATTTTTAGATGAGCCTACAGTAGGAGTGGATGTACAATCCAAAGAAGCGATCATCCAATATCTCTCCCGGCTGAATAAAGGCGGTGCAACCATTGTTTATACTTCCCACCATCTGAACGAAGCCCAGCACTTCTGTACGCAGATTGCCATTATAGATTTAGGAAAAATAGTCGCAAAGGGAAATCCGAAGGAATTGATTCGTTCCGTGGAAGGAGCCGAAGATTTGGAAGATGTTTTTATTAACCTGACTGGTAAAGAAGTAAGAGATTATGCGTAAACTATGGGCCTCCGTATATAAAGAATTTTTACTCCTGATAAGGGATTGGGGCGGTTTGGCTCTGCTTTTCATTATGCCTTCCATTCTGATTGTCATAATAACCCTTATTCAAAACAGTACTTTCAAGGCTGTGGGGGAAGCAAAAATGCCGATAGTTCTGGTCGATAATGATAAAGGAGAAGTAGGAAATGTAATCTATTCCAATCTCAGCAGTTCCAAGCTCTTTGATATTATTACTAAGGAAAAAGAAAAAAATATAGATGAATCCGAAGCCCGGAAACTGGTAAGTGAAGGGAAATATCAGATAGCTATTGTGATCCCTGACGGTTTAAGTAAAGAAATGAACAGCAGGGTGGAGGAAAACGTAGGAAAGATACTGGAGCAGTTTTCCGCAGAAGAAAAAGATTCCCTGGTTTCTGAGTCTAATAAAAAACCGGACGGAAAAGCTCCGGATATTAAAGTGTATTTTGATCCTGCGGCCGGACAATCATTCCGTAATTCCGTGAAAAGCAACATTGATAAAATGGTGGCAAAAGTGGAATCTCAAAAGATTTATCAGGTTTTTCAGGAACAAATGGGCGTGAAAATAGATAAGGATTTTTCCCAGAATACTATTATTTCCTTTAAGGAGATCATAGCACAGCAGGGAAAAGATGCCATTATTCCCAACGCTGTACAGCACAATGTTCCCGCCTGGTCTCTGTTCGGAATCTTCTTTATTATCATTCCTTTAGCCCTTAGTATTGTAAAAGAAAAAAATTCATGAACTTATATACGTTTACGAACCAGTCCGGTATCTTTTTCCCTTATTATGGGAGGAAAAATAATCACCTACAGCGTGATCTGTCTTTTGCAGTTTGCATTGATGCTTTTGATTGGAAGATTTCTTTTTCCTTTGCTGGGACTGATAGAATTTAACCCCGGACATCAGTTGATCGAAATGTTTGTTATTGCTTTATTTTCTGGTCTGGCAGCGATAGGATTGGGGATTTTAATAGGAACCGTGGCCGAAACTCAGGAACAAACGGCTCCTTTTTCTGCTATTCTGGTGATTATTCTGGCAGCTTTGGGCGGAGTTTGGGTTCCGACTTTTATTATGCCTGAATTTATGCAGAAAATATCCGCATTAACTCCTATGAACTGGGGATTATCTGCCTTTTATGATGTAATTCTCAGAAACAGTTCATTCAGTTCCATTCTTTGGAATCTGGCTTATTTACTTCTGTTTTTTGGGTTAACCCAGATTATTGCCATTATGTATCATAATAAGAAAAATAATCTTTAAATGCTCAGTTCCAAGACACAATTTACGGTACGGTTTAATGAAGTGGATTCTTTAGGGATCGTATGGCACGGCCATTATGTAACCTATTTTGAATTGGGAAGAGAAGCTTTTGGCAGAGAACTCGGAATTACCTATCTGGATGTTAAGAAAAACGGAGTGGTTATTCCCATAGTTCATTACGAATGTGATTACAAACAATCCCTGAAATATGGGGAAACCGCAGAAATAGAAACCAGGTTTATTAATAATCCTGCTGCAAAACTGATTTTTGAATACACCATAACTCACAAACAAAAAGGGATTATAGCCACAGGAAAAACCGTTCAGGTTTTTACCGATTTGGAAGGAGAGCTACAACTCAATCCTCCTCCCTTTTTTGAAGAATGGAAAAAGAAACACGGTTTAATGTGAAAAAGATTTTCCAACTAATAGAGACCCGGATTTACTTATCGCCTGAACTTTTTTGTAATTTTGCTGACTGATGAAAGTTTGATATAAGAACAAGAGAAAGATAAAATTGAAAGATTAATCTTCCCCATCCCTCCGAAGGAGGGCTACTCTGGGGATTGTCATTCTGAACAGAGCGAAGCGGAGTGAAGAATTTCTCTAAAAGCTATTAGCTAATGGCTATCGGCTATTAACAGAGATTTCTCCTATCGTCGAAATGACAGGATTGCATTTTGTTTGTCATTCTGAAAGAAGCGAAGCGAAATGAAGAATCTTTCAAAGTCTTGATTTTTTCTTTCTTTTGATCAAGAAAACGAAGTTTCATGAATACCATTGAAAGAAAAAGACACATGAATACAAAAGGAAATAATCTTAATAGTTGTTCGAACTTAGGTAATTAATTTTCTAACCATATGAAGGATATATTTATTTTAGGAGATCACATTATTTCCCCTTTAGGAAAGACTTCTGGGGAGAATTTCAGCCGAGTTCTCCAAAATGAATCCGGAATTCGGTTACAGAATAATCTGAATATCCATGATGAGCCTTTTTATGCCTCATTGATCGGTGAAGAAACACTTTCAGAAGTGGAAAATACAATCCGAAACTTTTCCCATTATACCCGGCTGGAAAAACTGATTATTTACTCCATTCAGTCATTGATACAGGAAAACTCCATTGAATTGGATGAAAAAACCTTAGTGGTATTATCCAGTACCAAAGGAAATATCTCTTTATTGAATCAGGAACAGGAATTTTCTTCTGACAGAATTTACTTATCTGTTATGGCTAAGGAAATTCAGGAGTATTTTAAATTGAAAAATGACATTATTATTGTATCTAATGCCTGCATTTCCGGCTCTCTGGCGATTTCCGTTGCACAGGGCTTATTACAAAGCTCCCGTTATGAAAAAGCCATTGTGGTAGGAGCAGATGAAATCGGGAAGTTTGTCTTTTCTGGATTTACTTCCTTTCAGGCTGTAAGTCCTGAACCATGCAAACCATTTGATAAAAACAGGGCAGGAGTAACCTTAGGAGAAGCAGTGGCTTCGGTGTATTTAAGTAAAAAATCTGGCGAGGGAGCTGTAAAAATAGAAGGAACCGGTTCGTATAACGATGCCAATCATATTTCCGGTCCTTCCCGCACGGGAGAAGGCTTGTATAGAAGTATTCAAATGGCGCTCAAAGAATCAGGAAGGGAGAAGGTGGACTTTATTTCTGCACATGGAACGGCAACTCTTTACAATGATGAAATGGAATCCGTAGCCTTGCAGCGTTCTGGCTTATTAGATGTGGAAACCAATAGTTTCAAAGGTTATTACGGACATACGCTCGGAGCAAGCGGAATTTTAGAAACTATTCTGAGCATTCATTCCCTGAAGAATGGAAAACTGATCCAGTCCTTAGGATTTGAAGAACAGGGAACCACCCATCCGATGAATATTTTACAATCGAATGCAGATAAAGATATTCATTCGTTTCTGAAAACCGCATCCGGATTTGGAGGAAGTAATATTGCTGCTATATTTTCAAAAGTTTAAAAAATGGAGAATACCTATTATATCAGTTCCTATTGTCGCATAAAAAATAATCAGGTGATTGTAAATGACCAGATTATTTTAAACAATAAAGATTCTGTTTCTCTTTCCGTTTTCTTTAAACAGATTTATACCTTTTTAAATACGGACTATCCCAAGTTTTACAAAATGGATTTGCTCTGCAAAGGAGCTTTTCTGGCGGCGGAACTGATTACCCGAGAACACCCCATACAACAGGAAAATGCAGCCCTAATTTTTTCCAATTATTCTTCCAGTTATGTTTCCGATAAGAAACATGCCGATGGCATTTTTGATCCGGAAAATCCCGTTGCCAGTCCGGCGGTTTTTGTTTATACCCTGCCCAATATTTTGATGGGAGAACTCAGCATACGTCACCAGCTTCACAGTGAGAATATTTTTTATATCTTTGACCGTTTTAATGCGGAATTTCTGGCTTTTCACAATCAACAGTTTTTGAACCGGGGAAAGGCAGACAAGATTTTAAGCGGATGGACAGAAGTCAGAGAAGATAGTTGTGATATTTTCATGTATCTGATAGAAAAAGAAGGGAAATATCCGCATACACAGGAAACAATAGAAAAATTATATACACAGAATATTATATGACACTCAAAGAAGAATTAAAACAGAAGATCGTAACCCAGTTAAATCTGGAAGACATAAAACCGGAAGATATACAAGACGATACTCCTTTATTTGGCGATGGTTTAGGTTTGGATTCTATTGACGCCCTGGAATTGATCGTTTTATTGGACAAAACCTATGGAATAAAATTGGCTGATCCGAAAGCGGGAAGAAAGATATTTAATACCATCCAGACCATGGCGGATTACATCGAAGCTCACCGCACCAAATAAATGCAAAACCCTTCTAAAATAGCCATAACCGGGATCGGGATTATTTCTGCGATCGGAAATA
>JAVBRH010000237.1:0-6517 GCA_031548225.1 Apibacter sp. | reverse complement strand
TACCGTCTTTCAGTCTTTTTACATTGGTTACGAATAAATCGTCTCCCACTAACTGAACTCTGTGTCCGATTTTTTCAGTAAGAAGTTTCCATCCGTTCCAGTCATTTTCATCCATACCGTCCTCAATGGAAATGATCGGGTATTTTTCAGTCAGTTCTTTCAGGTATTCTGCCTGTTCCTCACTGCTTCTTACTTTTCCTCCTTCACCTTCAAAGATGGCATAATTGTATTTTCCTTCTTTGTAAAACTCGGAAGAAGCGCAGTCTAAGGCCAGCATAACATCTTTTCCCGGAGTATATCCGGCTTTTTTGATAGCATCCAGAACAGTATCCAGAGCATCTTCAATACCGGAAAAATTCGGAGCAAAACCACCTTCATCACCTACGGCAGTACTCAATCCTCTGTCATGTAATACTTTTTTTAATGAATGGAAGATTTCAGTGCCCATTCGGATAGCAGTAGAATAACTGTCAGCAACTACCGGCATAATCATAAATTCCTGGAAAGCAATAGGAGCGTCAGAGTGAGCACCTGCATTTACAATGTTCATCATAGGAACTGGAAGTACTTTTCCGTTTACTCCTCCCACATATCGGTATAGAGGTATTCCCAATTCTTGTGCAGCAGCTTGGGCAACAGCCAGAGAAACTCCGAGAATAGCATTAGCTCCTAATTTTCCTTTGTTGGGAGTACCGTCTAAATCTATCATGCTCTTATCTATTAAAGCCTGTTCAAAAACACTTACACCAACCAGTTCAGGGGCGATTACCTCATTTACGTTTTTAACTGCTTTTAAAACACCTTTTCCTAAGTATTCTTTTCCGCCGTCTCTCAACTCTACTGCTTCATACTCTCCAGTAGAAGCTCCTGACGGAACAGCAGCTCTTCCTAAAGTTCCGTATTCGGTAATTACATCTACTTCTACGGTTGGATTACCTCTTGAATCTAAAATTTGTCTTGCATGAATTTGTGCTATTAGGCTCATAATTATTAAGATTTTGTTTGTTACAATTTTTTTGCTTTTTGCGAAGTTACTGATTTATTGAGAAACGTAAGATAAGAAAAAATCTAATTTTTTCCTAATATTAATCATATTTTTCTGATGATTTAATTCATTACAAACTTCACTTGTCCCGGTAAAACAAGATAATAAAACTTTATCTGATAAGGAAGGTCAGTATTTTAATTCAAATTTATCGTAAAAGCCTTTGGTACCAATCAGAAGATTAATTCCAAAAGTAACCCCGGTCATATTTACATTCTCATGTCCGAGTTTCCAGCTATATCCGGCTTTTACTCTCATCATATTCAGAAAGTTGATTCCTATGCTTGGATTCACATGATAAGGAGAAATAACAAATTCACCAAGTAAGCCCTCATTAGAGTAAGTAAGATTTGCAGAAGGAATAAATTTGAAATTTCCGTTAAAACTGCCATAATAAGCTCCGGCACCTACGGACATTCCGTTCCAGTTTTTAGGGTTGAACCGATAGGCATATTCTGCACCGATATATCCGGCATTGGTATTTATATAAGTATATCCTAAGTTAAGAGCCACTCCCTGGGATTGGGCGTTTATCTTTTGTAAACCCAAAGTGAACAGGAATAGATTTAGGAAAAGTATGAGTTTCTTCATGATGTATTTCTTTTTCTAAGCTAAGTTATGGTTTATAATTAAAAAAATAGGAATATCCTGCATCTCCTTCATAGAATCCGTGTGTACCGAATAAGAAATTGACACCAAAGGTAATTCCTGTCATATTTATGTTTTCATGTCCGAGTTTCCAGCTATATCCCGCTTTTAATCTGGCTATATTAAAAAAGTTTAAGCCTATATTCGGATTAATGTGATAGGGAGAAATAGAAAATTCACTAAGAAAAATAGTATGGATATAAGTGAGATTCGCAGTTGGACCAAATTTGAAATTCCCGTTAAAGCTACCATAATAAGTTCCTGCTCCCGCAGATATTCCGTGCCAATAACGATCAGAAGAAGTAAGCCAGTGAGTATATTCTCCACCTACATATCCGGTATTGGTGTTTATATAGGTGTATCCTAAGTTAAGGGCAACTCCCTGAGGTTGGGCGTTTATCTTTTGTAAACCCAAAGTGAACAGGAATAGATTTAGGAAAAATATAAATTTTTTCATGTTCCTTATATTTATTTGATAGTATAAAGATAATATTTATTTAATCGGTATCTAAGCCTAACGTTAGTTTACTAATGTTTATTTCTTTTATATCTCCTGTATTTTTTCCGGATACATCCGATAATTTTACGGCATTTAGGTATTCATCTTTCGGAGTTTCTTTTATTTTAGTCAGCTTAATGACTATATTCAAAGGTTTTACTCCCACATCATTAGAAAAATAAGTTCCAATTCCGTATGCATCGTGAATCCGGTTTTTTACATATCTTTTAATTCTTTTTATTTCTTCCAGATTCAGGGCATCACTAAATACGATGGTTTTTGAAACCGGATCTATCCGGTGTTCCTGGTAAAACCGGAGGGTTTTTTCAGTAAAATCCAAAGGATCTCCGCTGTCGCAACGGACTCCGTCAAACAACTTGGCTTGTTTCAGATTGAAAGACTTGAAGAAAGTCTCTGTGGTATAGGTGTCTGTTAAAGTAATTCCTAAACTTCCCTGAAAAACCTCTACCCAGGCTTCCAGTGCTTTTATATTGGCTGAGCGGTATCCGAAAAGGGCACCGTGATACATAAACCATTCGTGAGGCATCGTTCCGATAGGGATTGTATTATGTTTCATAGCCAGATAAACATTACTGGTTCCTTTGAAATATTCATCGGAATTTTCTTTAAGAACTTCCACCACTTTATCTTGTACATCAAAGGAGAAGCGTCTTCGGGTACCGAACTCGGAATAATCAGCCTGTAAATTTTTTAATTCCAGAGCTTTTTCCTTTGCTTTAGATCTCACTTCCCGGGGCTCATTACCTTTCATTTCGAAATATAATTCGGAAATTATAGCCAGTAAAGGCACTTCCCAGAGTACGGTACGATACCAGTATCCTTCGATGTAAAGATTGAGTTTTCCCCCTTCTTGGGATATATGAACTTCTTCAGAATCATATTTATATCCCTCTAAAAAGTCAACAAAAAACGGATCTAAAAAATAACATCTTTTTAAGATAAAAGTTTTTTCACCTTTAGTCATGTTAAGAGTTTCCATTTTTTGTATCTCTTCTTTCAACCTTTCGGCAAATCCTTTGGGAAAGTTGTTTTCTCCCCGGTTTATGAAATCATACCGGACGTGAGCCCAGGGATACAGCCTTTGAATGGCGTGCATCACAGAGAATTTATATAAATCGTTATCTGTAAAATATTTTATTATCATGGACAATAATTTAAAAAGGCAGATCAAATTTACATTTGTTAGTGTAAGAATAGGAATTGTAGTAACCTAAACTTGTTTTTAAGTGTAATTATTGTTGATATTGAACAATAGTTATGCCTAAATTTAAGTCCTATAAAGAATTTTTCAGGATATTTTTGTATTTTTTTCTATTTCCGGGACAGGAAAGAGATTTGAAAGTATTAAGGCTTAATAATTAAAATGGAAAGAGATTTGGAAAACCGGCCGGTTTTCATTTCAACTAATTTTTTCCAACTGTCCACACTGATCAGTAATAAATTTTGATTATTGATGAAAGATTTATTTATTTCTTCCTCATCAAGGAAGGAAACATGGTCGGGATAGGTCTGTTCTATATCTTTTATTTCCTGTTGATTCTCAATTCCTGCCATATCTGAAAAGGTAATTTTGGAATTATGGTTTTGAATAAATTTTTGCGCATAAGGGAGCAGAAAACTATCGTTGGAAGAGAGGAAGGGAACAAAGACATGATCAAACCGGGATTGCTTTTGCATATAAACTCCCACCGGAATTTTGGTCGATTTGAGAATAGTATTTATTTTTTCGTTGAAGATAAATACATCAAAAGGAGAATCTTTTTTGGAGAAAGTTTCAACAAATCTTTCCGGATTTATGACTTTTGAGGTAAAACCTAATATTTTACCCAGCAAAGACCCTTCAAAAATCGAATTTTCAGTGCTTACCAGTAATAGATCAAAATTTTGTTCATTGGCTATTTTACTTATTTCCATGTCTTCATCAAGACTGGGTTTAAAGGTAACACTAACGGGCAGGTTTAAACTTTGTGCTTCGTTTTCTATGGGAGCTAAGGAATTTTTTTCATGTTCCTGCTGATTATACTGGTTTAATCCGTTGGTTGGAAACAGATGTAGCATGGTAATATGTGCATTTTCCCTGGGTGGCGGGATTAAAGCATTGGAAAGATGTAAAAGAGAAATTCCATTATCCGCAGTATTGAAGGAAATCAGAATATTATGTTGAATTTTTTTATCCGCTTCTTTATCTTTTTCTTTAAATAGTTTTTCTATTAAATCCAGAGCAGGGCCCGTCATAAAAGTAGTAAGCAAAGCCATGATAACCAACATGGTAAATATTTCGGCACTTAGTACCCCCAGATCATATCCTATGTTCAGAACGACCAGTTCCATTAATCCGCGGGTGTTCATTAAAGCTCCGATGGACAGACTATCTTTCCAGCTTTGGCCTACATATCTGGCAGATAAGGCACTCCCTAAAAATTTTCCGGCAATGGCAACGCCCGCAACAATGAAGCAGGTTTTCCATAATTCCGGGGAGTTTAACAGGCCTATCTCCGTACGAAGTCCGGTATATACGAAGAAAAGAGGCAATAATAATACCAGGGCTATATCTTCAACCTTTTCAATGAAAGTACTTCTGAAATTGATGTGGGAAGGCATGATTACTCCAGCCATAAAAGCTCCGAATAACGCATGGATTCCTATTATTTCCGTGGCACAGGAAGAAATCAATAGAGTGGTAAAAAATAATGCGACAGCGGATTTACTTACGGATTCTCCATTGGAATATTTTTCACCAATTCTCCTGAAGAAAGGACGTACCAGCTTAATCATTATAAGTACATAGATTACGGCAATAGCAATAGTGTATAAGGCACTGATCACAGATCCGGCTTTTACAATGGCTATAACGGCAGCCAGCAGACACCAGGCTGTAATATCGTCGGCAGCGGCACAGGTGATTGAGATAGTTCCCAGGCGGGTTTTAGACAGTCCTCTTTCCTGAATAATTCTTGCCAGTACCGGAAAGGCGGTAATGCTCATGGATATTCCTATGAACAGGGCAAAAGAGAGGAAATGTACGTTGGCCGGTGCAAATTCAGAATAAATAAAGTAAGACAGGGTTATCCCCAGGGAAAAAGGTATAATGATGCTGGAATGACTGATAACTACTGCATCGTGGGCTTTATTTCTGAGAACGTTCAGATCCAGTTCCATACCAATCACAAACATAAACAGGATAAGACCTATCTGACTTAAAAATTGAAGGTTTCCTAAGGATTCATGAGGAAATAAAAAGGAAGATACTTCCGGGAGATACATTCCCACAAAAGAAGGGCCTAAAAACACTCCGGCGATGATTTCTCCTATTACGGAAGGCTGTCCGATTTTTTTGAAAAAGAAGCCGAATATCCGCGAAACAATTATAATAGTAATGATTTGTAAAAGCAGTATGGATAAAGGCTCTGTAACATTATGCCAGAGAGTATCTTTGAATTGCCCCCAGTTGGAAGCGGTTAACTTGGGAACAAAATTGATTACTTTGTCCTGTTCAAGAATACTGCCTTTTTTTAAGATAAAAAATATGATGAGTGAGAAAAAAGCAATAACAATTGTATAAAATACTAGACTTCTATATTTCTTCATATTTGCATGCTAATATACATAAAAATTATGCTTAAAATAAAAATAAACTTTAGGGAAAAGAAAGCAGGTTGATTTTTAATGGATTGGAAGAATACTTTGTATGGAGTGGGTTAGAGGCAATTAAATTTGAATGATATGGAGAATATTCTTATCCCGGATTTGCACGAAAGGTTTTATAAAAAATAAAACCCCGCACTAAGCGGGGTCAAAACTAACTACTATGAAAATTCACTGCCTTATGAACACTTATTATAAATCAAAAGCTGTGCCAAAAAATTAAAAATGGATTAATTAATTTTTCAGAATGGATAGTTTTTATATTAAACTATTGTAAATAAAATATTTATATTACATCCTATTTTTAGTAAAGACTAAGATCTGATTTGTTGGCGGAATTAAAAACAAAAAAAGTTTGTTTCAATATTTGTATTTTTGTTAAAAATACATATTCCGGAAGATGTCATTAGAACTTCAGCTCCAAACCCTTCCCAATAAACCGGGTGTTTATCAGTTTTTTGATGAAAATCAAAACATTTTGTATGTGGGAAAGGCGAAAAATCTAAAAAAAAGAGTTTCCTCTTATTTTGCAAAAGAGCATTTCGGGAAAACCAAAGTACTGGTATCTAAAATAAGAAATATAAAAACGACGATTGTTGATACCGAATACGATGCTCTGCTTCTGGAAAACAATCTAATTAAGGAATACAAACCTAAAT
>JAVBRH010000267.1:0-3181 GCA_031548225.1 Apibacter sp. | reverse complement strand
GCGAAACCATGCATGGTTACCCATCGGCTTGCTTTAACTCCCATTGCACATATTTTTCTGGCACAAGGTCTTCCGGCATCTATCCATACTCCGGTTTCACCGGAAGAACGTTCTCCTTTAACACCATAATGTCCGATGGTTTTTATGATTACTTCCTCCAGGTTACGCATATACAGGTGGATGTCAGCATAAAAATTTTCCAGATCCAAAACGGGATATCCTACAATTTGTCCGGGGCCGTGATAGGTAATATCTCCCCCTCGGTTGGTTTTTATAAATTCGGCCTGAATTTCCTTTAATTGGATTTCGTTAATAAGTAAATGGTTTAAATCCCCGTTTTTTCCTAAAGTGTAAACATGAGGATGGGAGACGAACAGGAAATGATTGGGAGTAAGAATAGGGTTTTCCGGATTAGTATCGTTTTTGTTTTTTAATTTAATGTTAACAATAGAACTCAATAAATCTTCCTGTAATTTCCAGGCATCCCGGTATTCCATCTCGCATAAATCCTGATATTCTATTTTTTTGTTTAAGATATTATTCATAAAGTAAAAATAATAAGTTTTACGCAAAAATTTAATGAAGTATAAATAATACTTATAATAGGATAAAAAAAGTATATATGTTTAAGGAAATAGGTAGTAGAATTAAGAGTAACTTTGCAGGGAAAAGGTTGAGAAATAATAAGGTTTTTCTTCATAAACTAAAAAACCCTTTCAAAGAGAAGCTTGAAAGGGCGTAATTAACACTAAAAAACTTTATTAAAGAACAACTAATTATTAGTGCAAATATACATTAAATTTCTAGAAAAAAAAAATATTAGTGATAATTGTTAAAAAAATGTTGAAATATAGAATATTGGGTTACTAATTTACATTTTAGTAAAAGAAGCATAAGTATTTATGATTATAGATTTTATTAAAGAATAACACCTTAAACTAATACCATAATAGCATAAATACAAGAAAAATAGACTATAGAGGCAAAAAAAAGAGAGTGTAAATTTTAAATTACATTTGTCTAAATCAAATAAATTAGAATATAATAAAATTATATAACATGGCTTTAGAAATCAGTGATCAATCTTTTAAAGATGAAGTATTAAGCTCAAGTGAACCGGTTTTGGTTGATTTTTGGGCAGAATGGTGTGGACCTTGTAGGAGTTTAACACCTATTGTGGAGGAATTATCTGAAGAATTTAAAGGGAAGATAAAAGTCGCTAAAATAGATATTGATGCGAATCAGGAAGTCTCTGTGGAATATGGAATTAGAAATATTCCTACGCTTTTATTCTTTAAAAACGGGCAGGTAGTAGATAAGGTAGTAGGAGTACAGCCTAAAGAGAAACTTGCTGAAAGGTTACAATCTTTATTGTAAGTTGAATTAGATTTTAAAAAATAATTGAAAACATAAAAACACCTTGATTATCAAGGTGTTTTTTATTTATGGCTTCAATATGAATTCTATTTTGATGCTTACGATATGATTTTTCTCATACGCAGATTTTTGGGAGTGATTTCCAGATACTCATCATCTTTAATATACTCCATGGATTCTTCCAATGAAAACTCAACTTTAGGGAATATTTTGGCTGCCTGGTCAGTACCGGATGCCCGAACATTGGTTAGTTTTTTTCCCTTGATTAGATTTACCTCCAGATCATTGTCCCGGGTATGTTCTCCCACCACTTGTCCTTTGTAAATCTGATCTCCCGGCTCAATAAAGAATCGTCCGCGATCCTGTAACCGGTCGATAGCATAAGCCAGAGCCTGTCCGGTTTCGGAAGAAACCAAAGATCCGTTTTGCCGTTGAGGAATTATATCTTTCATCGGTTCAAAATCTTTAAACCGGTGGTTGATAATAGCTTCACCTGAAGTTGCCGTTAATAGTAAGTTCCGTAATCCGATTAATCCGCGGGAAGAAATATCAAATTCCAGATGTTGAAGGTCTCCTTTCGGCTCCATTACTTTCAGTTCTCCCTTTCTTTGGGTTACCAGTTCAATGGCTTTACCTGCAACAGAATCAGGAACATCGATTACCAGATGTTCATACGGTTCGAATTTTACCCCATCAACTTCTTTAATGGTAACTCTCGGACGTCCGACCTGTAACTCGTATCCTTCTCTTCTCATAGTTTCTATAAGAACGGATAAATGAAGAATTCCCCTTCCGAAAACCGTGAATTTATCTTCCGAGTCGGTTTCTTCTACCCGTAATGCCAGATTTATTTCCGTTTCCTTCATTAATCGATCCCTCAGGTGCCTGGAAGTTACATATTTACCCTCTTTTCCGAAGAAAGGGGAGGTATTGATGGTAAACAACATACTCATAGTAGGCTCATCCACAGCAATGCGGGGAAGAGCTTCAGGAGCGTTCAGGTCAGCAATGGTATCTCCGATTTCAAAATCATCCACACCGATTATGGCGCATAAATCCCCGCTTCGCACAGATTCTACGGGTTTTCTTCCCAACCCTTCAAATACCTGTAACTCTTTTATCCTGATTTTTTTGTTCTTTCCGGCATCCTGGCAAAGGGTGTAATCTTTACCGGAGATAAGATCTCCCCGATATACCCGGCCGATAGCTATTTTTCCTACAAAACTGGAATAATTCAGGGAAGTGATTTGCATTTGGGGAGTTCCCTCTATATAAGGCGCTTCGGGAATGATTTCAATAATCTTATCCAGTAGATAACTAATATTATCAGCAGGTTGCTTGTAGTCTGCCGACATCCATCCCTGTTTGGAAGAGCCGTAAACGGTTTCAAAGTCCAATTGTTCTTCGGTAGCGTCCAGATTGAACATGAGTTCAAATACCAGGTCATGTACATGCTCAGGCTGACAGTTATCCTTATCTACCTTATTAATAACTACGATAGGTTTTAAACCCAATTCGATAGCCTTACTTAAAACAAAACGGGTTTGAGGCATGGGGCCTTCAAAGGCATCGACTAATAATAAAACCCCGTCAGCCATTTTTAATACCCGTTCTACCTCTCCTCCGAAATCTGCGTGTCCGGGAGTATCAATAATATTAATTTTTACATTTTTATAATTGAAAGATAAATTTTTTGATAAAATGGTAATACCCCGCTCACGCTCCAGGTCATTATTATCCAGAATTAAATCTCCGTCATTTTTCTCAACGACATTGCATGCCTGGATAATTTTGTCTACTAAAG
>JAVBRH010000142.1:0-3698 GCA_031548225.1 Apibacter sp. | reverse complement strand
GAGCCTATGGCCGTTTTGGAATAGAGGAGATTGTATCCGGCAGTATCCCTGTATTTTTTTTCTCCTTCATATAAAACCAAAATCCTCTCTTTTTGGTGCTTTGGTAATTTTTCAAAAATATAGGGAGAGGTAACACTCACTGCTCCGGAAATTCCCAGGAAAAGAATAATGAAAAGGATATTTACCGGTTGATTCCATTTTATTTTTTTTCTAAGTGCAAACAGAAGTATAAGCACTAATACCGCCAAAGCAGCTATGATAATCGAGGATGAAACCCAGATAGAAACTAAGAATAATACAGCGAAATAAAACCCTATAACAAAAAGCCAACCCGTCATTCCTTCTCTATATAAGGCTATAAAATAAGCTATAAACACCAGAACAGATCCCACATCGGGCTGAAGGAGAATCAACACTATGGGAATACAGATAATGAGAATCGCAATGGCTAAAGATTGTATTTTTTTTATGTTGAAATTGGGTGAATCTATGTAGTTAGCCAGCATGAGGGCGGTGGATATCTTTGCTAATTCCACCGGCTGCAAACTTACGGGACCAATTTTATACCAGGCTTTTGCGCCATTCACATAAGTTCCGAACAATAAAACCCCTGCTAACAGGATAAGTCCTAAAATATAAAATAAACCTGCAAAATTTTCAAAGAATTTAGGGCGGACTAAAAAAGCTGAGCCTCCTATCAATAAAGAAATTATAAGCCAGACAAATTGCCGGGTCCCTACCGATTCATCCACGCTATATATGTTTGCCACACCAAATAAGGCTATAGCTAAATAGAGAAATAATATTAAACCGTCTAAACCCCGAAATACTTTATTCATTCTTAGTCTCCTTCAAAATTAGTTAAATCTTTTTCTTTAGGCTTTTCATCCTTTTGATTTATAACCTTTTGTATGAGCCTTTGTTTCTCTTTTACCGTTAAGTTTGCATCTGCCTGAATCTTCTTAATACTGTCCGATTTTTCCTTCCCTAAACTAGGTGGTATATATTTACCGATTCTTTTCAGATGATCCACCCATTGCCTTGCATATTCCCCCTGGAAGTTAGCTTTTTCTATACTCTCTTCCATTGCCTTTCTTTCAATAGTACCGGTAAGGTATTTTTCTGCAATCAAAGAGGCTATCGGGCCTGCATAAGTTGCTCCAAAACCTCCGTTTTCCACTACTACAGCCACTGCTATTTTAGGTTTATCTGCCGGAGCTATCAATACAAATATGGAATGGTCTTTCCCATGAGGATTCTGCGCTGTCCCTGTTTTTCCTTCCTGAGAAAAGGTCTTGGTAAAGATTCTTCTTCCCGTTCCGTTTAAAACCACCATTTCCATCCCTTTGTTAACCACATCAAAATATCTCCTGTCCACCTTAGTGTTTTTAGGTTTGGTATAATTGGGATCCGTAATGGGTTTTCCGTCTATCGCCTTTACTATATGCGGGGTATAAAAAAAGCCCCTGTTGGCTATTACTGCGGTATAGTTGGCTATCTGAAGAGGGGTCGATAAAATTTCCCCCTGACCTATGGAATTGGATATAATGGTATAAATATTCCATTTATCCTGTCCGTAGCGTTTGTTATAGTAGGCTGAGTTGGGTATGTTTCCTTTACTTCCTACTGCCAAATCGTTATTCATGTACTCTCCCACTCCGAAACTTTTCATAATATCACTCCACTCATCTATGCTTTTTTCAATATTTCCGGGATATTTGCTGAGAATTTTCACATAGGTTTCAGCAAAAAAGTTATTACAGGAGTTTTGTATGGCTTTCTCTATGGCAATCGGTGTATAAAAGAATCCACAGTGACAGGCTATTTTCCGGTTTCCATAATGAAATCCGTGTTTGCAGACAAAGGTTGTTTTGTCATTGATGACTCCCATCTGCATAGCTACCAAGCCATTAACCAGTTTAAAGGTTGAACCCGGAGGATAGGAAGCCTGACACGCTCTGTCGTACATAGGTTTGTTCATAGAATCCATCTGCAGGGCATAGATATGTTTATTTTTATCCCTGCCTATGAAAACTGAAGGGTCTATGACGGGAGAGGAAGCCATTGCCAGTATTTCTCCATTGTTAGGATCAATAGCCACCACTCCTCCTCTTTTATTAGCCAGCAAATCTTCTGCCAGATTCTGCAATTCGTAGTCTATGGTTAAGGTAATATCTTTCCCACTCTGCATTTCCTGGTCGTAAGCTCCGTTTTTATACGACCCCATGCTTCTAAGCTGCCTGTCTTTCTGGATATATTTAATCCCTTTAATTCCTCTCAGGAACTTCTCATACGATTTTTCAACTCCTGCCATTCCTGCCAGGTTTCCCGGCATATAATAAGTAGAGTCTGATTTGATATATTTTTCGTTTACCTCATTGATATATCCTAAAATATTTCCTGCCGAGTGTACTAAATAATTTCTTTCAGGGGTTCTGACAATGGAAAAGGCATTGTACTTAAAGATTTTTTCCTGTATCCGCGCCAGGTCTTCATTAGTTAACCCTTTCATGAAAGTCATAGGAACTAGTCTGTTATAGTAATTTTTATTTGCCTTTATGGTTTTAATCCTCTGGATAAAATCCGCTTTGGTTATATTTACCAACCTGCAGAATCCCAATGTGTCAAAATCTTTTTCCATCTGGGACTGGGTAAAGGTCAATTCGTAGGAAGGGGTATTCCCTACCAGAATTTTACCATTCCTGTCCATAATATAACCCCTCAAAGGTATTTGATATTCCGCTTTAATGGAGGTGTTAGCCGCGTTTAATTTATATTTTTCAGTAAATAATTGCAGATAGGATATACGTGCAATGAATATTGTCGTAATAAGAACCAGTATCCAAATTAAAATCTGAAACTTTTTCATTTTTCAATTTTATTTTTCAGAAACGTATAGATAATCAATATAAATAAAAATGAAAATACAGCCGTGATCAGGGCATCTTTTACCACCATTATAAGCATGGATAGTTTCATGCTTTCTAAAATGAACAAGCAAAGGTGATGAATTATAACAGTTACAATCAGATAAGAAATTAACTGAATTATATTCAGGTCTGAAAAATGGAAAAGCTTCATTTCCTTTTGTAAATCGGAAACATACCGTATAACCGGATTCCTGACGTAGGCTATCAGAACAGAGGAAAAGGCGTTTACCCCTCCGGTGTCCATAAAGCAGTCAACCCCGAAACCTAAAAGAAAAGAGAATATCAGGAACCAATATGAATCAGATTTACTATATGGATAAAAAATAATCCAGATTATATAAATGATGGGATTGTATTTATGAAAAAAGAAGATATTGTTGAATACAAAAATTTGTACCAGGATCAAAACGGGAATGATGAGTATATTATTTAAAAAGGTCTTATTTAACATCTGTAATTGAGTCTTTCAAACTTTTTATTTCTTCTTTATCTAATTTATTCACAACATATACTTTTTGTATATTCCCCATGTCCTGAAACAGCTCTACTGCAATATTCCAGTTACCTGTTTCTTCATCTATAATTTTACTGCTGACCCTTCCTATCAAAATCCCTTCAGGATAAATCCGGGATTTTCCGTCAGTTTCTATAGTGTCGCCTATTTTTACTCCTACATACTTAGGAATATCGGATAATCTCATAAGGCGGGGATCTTCTCCTTCCCAACTCAACGTACCATAATATTTGCTGGATTTTAACCGTGCGTTT
>JAVBRH010000049.1:0-2781 GCA_031548225.1 Apibacter sp. | reverse complement strand
TCAATAAATTTGTCAATACCAATTATAAGATAAAAAATTGTGCCAAATTTTTTTTCATAAGAGTAAATCAGTAAAATTGTCCCCGGTGAGAATTTGTGTTGTAGGTTTGCAAAATTAAAAGAAAGAAAAGATGAAAGAAATGAGAGGGTTTTAATAGGTTTTTATTTAAAGAAGATTTAAAAAAGAGATAAGTTATATTCAAGTGATGATTACTGTTAAGGAAAACGTAGATATTAAAGAATTTACTTCATTCGGAGTGCCTGCATTATGTCACTATTTTACTGAAGTCCATACTTTGGAGGAACTTAGGGAAGCATTAAATTTTGCCGGAGAAAAACAAATCCGGTTATTGTTTTTAGGAGGAGGAAGCAATATATTGTTTACCCGTCCGTTTGAAGGCTTGGCGGTAAAATTAAGTTTAAAGGGGATAACGGAAGAAGAAGAGGATGAAAATCATGTGATAGTATCGGCAAAGGCGGGAGAGCTTTGGAGTGATTTTGTAGAATATTGCATTGACAAAAATTATGGAGGAATAGAAAATCTTTCTTTTATTCCGGGAAATGTAGGAACTTCTCCCATGCAGAATATAGGTGCTTACGGAGTGGAAATGAAGGATACTTTTTATTCTTTACAAGCTTTCAATATAGAAACGCAGAATATAGAAGCTTTTTCGAAAACTTTGTGTAAATTTGGGTATAGAGAATCATTTTTTAAAAATGAAGGAAAGGGCAGGTATGTTATTTTGGAAGTGAGTTTCAGGCTGACTAAGAAAAATCATAAAATGAATGTTTCTTATGGCGCTATACAAGAGGAACTTAACAAAAAAAATATAAAGACTCCCACATTAAAAGATATTAGTAAAGTGGTGACTGAAATACGAAAAAGTAAATTACCTGATCCCAAAGTATTGGGAAATGCAGGAAGTTTTTTTAAAAACCCGACGGTTTCTTTAGAGGAATTCCGGAAGTTGCAGGAGAAATTTCAGAATATACCCCATTATGATTTACCGGATAATCAGGTTAAAATTCCTGCCGGCTGGCTAGTGGAACAAGCCGGGTGGAAAGGTAAAAGAATAGGAAATGCAGGAGTTCATGAAAAACAGGCTTTAGTATTGGTTAATTATAGCGGAGCTACCGGAGAGGAAGTTTTTCAACTTTCGGAGAATATAATAGGTGATGTTAATAACATTTTTAATATTCCCCTGCAAAGGGAAGTAAACATCATTGTATAATTCATAATTTTGTAAGGAATATGAAGATATTACTCTATCCTTTTGCCGGGTTATACTGGTTGATTACATTCATAAGAAACAAGCTTTTTGATTGGGGGATTTTTCGGTCAAAAAACTATGACAGGCCTGTTATAGCAGTAGGAAACTTGAGTGTAGGAGGAACAGGTAAGTCACCCTTTGTCATATATCTGATAGGCCTGTTGAAAGACCACTTTTTAATAGGAATCATGAGCAGAGGATACGGGAGAAAGACTCAGGGCTATCATTTTGCCAATTACGAAACCAGTTTTGAGGATATAGGGGATGAACCTATGCTGTTTTTTGAGAGATTTAGAAACCGGATTGTAGTAGGAGTGGATGAAAAAAGAGTGGCGGGAATAAACAACCTGATTAAGGATTTTAATCCCGATATCTTTATATTAGACGACGCTTATCAGCACCGGTATGTGAAAGCCGGAATGTATATTCTTCTCACGGATTACTCTCTCCCTTATTATAAAGATTATCTTTTACCGCTGGGACGCCTCCGGGAAGGAAGATATGGAGCCAGAAGGGCTCAGATAGTGGTAGTTACCAAATGTCCGGATGAGATTACAGAAGAAGATAAAAAATTGATAGAAAGGAAGTTAAGATTACAGCCTCATCAGTCTTTGTTCTTTTCGAAGATAATTTATGAGAAGCGGGTAATATCTTATAACTTTTCCCTTGCAGTAGAGGAAATAACGAATTACCATATATTGTTGGTTACGGGAATTGCTAAAATTGAAGACATTCTTCACTTTACAGAACAGAAGTTTGCCTCGGTAACCCATTTGAAATATAAAGATCACCATAATTTTTCAGAGGCAGATATAGAAGAAATAGAACAAACCTATCAAAGTATAAAAGGAGATAGTATCATTCTTACTACGGAAAAAGATTATATGAGGCTGAAACATTTTCAACAGCTGAGGAATAATTTGTTTTATCTGCCCATCAATATTGAACTGGATAAACCGGAAGAATTTAAAAACGTACTTTTTAAATTTTTTGAAATAAAGGAAAAATAGTAAAAACAAATAGGTTACTTTTTCATATCATACTATTTGTTTAACTTTAAACCCAAAATACTTACTATGAGTAAAAAAATATTATTTTGGATTTTTTTAATTATCGGAATATGCTGGATTGTAGGGGTAAGTTATTCGTATTTGGGAACAGTGGAAAATTTGGATTTAGGAAGTATAAAATGGGAAGAAAATTTTAAAAGTAAAGATCCGGCAACCCAGGCTTTTTTTGGCGTGGTTTTAATAGCAATTGTTCCCTTGTTGGTAACTGCCTTGTTGTTTTATTGCATAGGGTTATTTTTTGGAAAGAAAACAGAAGAGATTTTACATAAAGTAGAACAGGAAAACCAGGATTTAAAAAATGAACTGGCACAGCAGGTGAATAAAGTGGAAACTATGAAGGTTTTATACACAGGAGTGAAGATATGAAATAAAAAAAGAGAAGAGGAAGAACACGGAAATCAATCAGAGAGATTTCAATAAACAAATTACTAAACACTAAAA
>JAVBRH010000136.1:0-3908 GCA_031548225.1 Apibacter sp. | reverse complement strand
TATCCGGATAATGTCAAGATTCAGAAACAATTTACTTATGCAGAAAAAAACAAAATCCAATGGGTAGCATTTTATGGAGAAACTGAGATTGAATCTCAAACCATAATCCTTAAAAACATTCAGAATGGGGAACAACAAACGATTCCTCTTAGTAAAATAGAAGAGTTTTTCTCCATTTACAATTAAAAAGCTGCACTATGGGATAGTGCAGCTTTCGTTCAGATTTGTTTAAAAAACACTTTACTATTTTCTATTGGGCTTTATTAAAGTAACTCATATTCACTTTAACTTTTAGTTTCTGCAGGGCAAACTAATGTCCTGCAGAATGGTCAAATAGGTGGTAATCAAGATAATGAGTAATAACCTCACTTATCTAATATTTTAAATTATAATTTTTTCTATATTTTTTGTTCCAAAAACAAATTTGATTTTCTTTGATATATTACATTTTTTGATTTATTACATAAATAAGAACATCTTCCTTCACTATAAATTATTTTTCTTATATCATATCACTTAAAACTTCTTTTTGAACACTTCTGAACTGAACACATTCTACATTTAATGTAATTAATTTACTTTCTCATTTTTCTTGTAACAAATTTAAGTATAAAGAACAGTACATCAAGGATACTATCAGGGTTTTTTACATTCTATTATCACAATAGATTATAGTTTGTTTCGATTTACGACACTACTATAAAACATAAATCCCTTATTTCGGAATTAATGAAACAGTACATGTTTTTGAGTACATGTTTTTGACTATCTTTAACTTTTATTAATTCTATTTCTATGAAAATCATGAATAATCAATTAAACGAAAAACTAATCCTGGCAATCCGTCAACAAATTACAAAAGAAAACAATCTGGCAACTACGCTTATGGATATTCTCTCTATAGGAAAAGAGGCCGTTTATCGAAGACTTAGAGGTGATGTTCCATTCACTTTTGAAGAAGTTGCTAAAGTCGCCTTAAGGTTGGGAGTATCCCTGGATCAGATAATAGGTGAAAGTAAATTATTTAGTGAGGGAAAATGGGCGGTTACCAATGTTGAATCCCTATTCTCTTCCCTGATTTATACGCAGCAATATATGGAAAGATTGAAACTGCTATTTAAGACATTCGATGAAATGCAGGACTATCCCCAAGCTGTAATAAGATGTGCTACCAATCATATACCTTATCGTTTTACCTTTCTGTATGAAAAGCTTACTATATTCAGGCGTTACCGATGGATGTATCTCTCTCAGGGAGTGAATCCCGACTACCGACTCTCCGATGTATCTGAACCTCCGGAAATACAAGAATACCAAAAACAACTTGTAGATTGTATTCAGCATGTACCCGAAGTTCTTTATATTCTGGACAGGAACATTTTTTATATCCTGATAAAAGATATAAATTATTTCGTCAACCGGGGTCTTATTTCAAAAACGGAATTAGCCCAACTTAAGGAAGAATTGCTGGATCTTCTCGACTCAATGAAAAAAATTACCGCTACCGGTAAACCCCTTGACGGTAAAACGAAAATGGATATCTATCTTTCCGATATAACCGTAGATGCTACTTATATGCATATTGAATATGGTTCTGTGGAACATTCTTTCTTCTGGTTATATTTTATTGACTATATATCTTTTTATAACTCAAAAATATGCCAGAAACAAAAAAGCTGGATTGAATTACTAAAAAGATACTCCACCCATATTACCCAAACCGGAGAATTACAACGATTCGAATTTTTCAAAAAGCAACAGGAACTAATAGAAAAATCTTTATAATCCCATAAAATCAAATAGAAAAAAGAAACTCTTTTCATATACAATAAATTCAATATGTCAAAAAAGAAACACTGATTCCCTAATAAATTCCAAAAGATAGATTATTTTTGCAGCTCACGATTTTTCTAAATTCCAAACAGCATGTACAGAACAAATACTTGTGGAGAGCTTACAGAAGTAAATACAGGTCAGACGGTAACCCTTAGCGGATGGGTGCAAACTATTAGGGATAAAGGGTTTATGATCTGGATTGATCTACGGGACCGCTATGGAATTACCCAGCTGGTTTTTGACGAACAAAGAACCGACAAAACTATTCTTGAACAGGCGAAAAAATTAGGGCGGGAGTTTGTTATTCAGGTAACCGGACAGGTAATAGAAAGAAGCAGCAAAAATCCTAATATTCCTACCGGAAATATTGAAATATTAGTAGAAAAACTATCTATTCTCAATCCTTCTTTAGTTCCCCCTTTTACTATTGAAGATGAAACTGACGGAGGAGAAGAACTCAGAATGAAATACCGGTATCTGGACATACGGAGGACCCCGGTAAAAAGTAACCTTGTCTTTAGGAGTAAAGTAGCGCAATTAGTTCGAAACTATCTTTCCCAAAAAGATTTTATCGAAATAGAAACTCCGGTTTTAATAAAATCAACCCCTGAAGGAGCACGGGATTTTGTAGTTCCTTCCCGGATAAACCCGGGACAGTTTTATGCGCTGCCCCAGTCCCCTCAAACATTTAAACAATTACTGATGGTTGCAGGAATAGATAAATATTTCCAGATTGTGAAATGTTTCCGGGATGAGGATTTACGAGCTGACCGTCAGCCTGAATTTACTCAGATAGACTGTGAAATGTCCTTTGTGGAACAGGAAGATGTCCTGAATACTTTTGAAGGACTGGCTAAACATCTGTTAAAAGAATTGAAAGGGATAGAGTTTGAAAAATTTCCGAGAATGACTTCTGCAGAAGCTATGCGAAGATATGGGAATGATAAGCCGGATATCCGCTTTGGAATGGAATTTATCGAACTTAATGAAGAAATGCAAAACAGCGGGTTTAAAATTTTTGATGAGGCTGAACTGGTAGTCGGAATAAACGCAGAAAACTGTGCCTCTTATACCCGTAAACAAATAGATGAATTAACCGATTGGGTAAAACGCCCGCAAGTCGGAGCAAGCGGACTGGTTTATATCCGATACAATGAAGATGGAACCGTAAAGTCCTCTGTAGATAAATTTTATTCGGAAGAAAAACTTAAAAAAATAGTGGAAAAAGCTCAGGCGAAGCCGGGTGATCTGTTACTTATCCTTTCCGGTGCCATGAACAAGGTACGAACTCAGTTGAGTGCTTTGAGAATGGAACTGGCAGAACGCCTGGAACTTAGAAATCCGGAAGTATTCGCTCCGCTTTGGGTTATTGATTTTCCTCTATTGGAATGGGATGAAGAAGAAAACAGATATACAGCCATGCATCATCCTTTTACTTCTCCCAAACCGGAAGACATCCCTCTTCTGGAAACCAACCCGGGGAAAGTACGGGCCAATGCCTATGACATGGTATTGAATGGTAATGAAGTCGGAGGCGGCTCTGTAAGGATATTTGATAAAGATTTACAATCCAGGATGTTTTCTCTCTTAGGCTTTTCACAGGAAGATGCAGAAGCTCAATTCGGATTCCTGTTGAATGCTTTTAAGTATGGAGCTCCTCCTCATGCCGGACTAGCTTTTGGCTTTGACCGTCTGGTAGCTATTTTAGGAGGACAGGAAGTAATCCGGGATTATATTGCATTTCCTAAAAACAATGCCGGCCGGGATGTAATGATTGATGCTCCTGCTCCTATTCATCAACAACAATTAGATGAATTGAACATTGACTTTGTAAAAAACTAAAAAGAAAATCCTTGGGTTCCAAGGATTTTCTTTACAAACTAATAAAATAAAACCAATTTATGTGAATACACAGAATGAAAAAAAGCTACTTTTAGTTAAAAACTAATAGTATTCTACTTTCCATTTAATTTTTCAAAGGTAATTTTTTTGTTTAGAACTAAGGGTAATAAATTCGTGATATAAATCATGTGA
This sequence comes from Apibacter sp., assembly GCA_031548225.1. GTDB lineage: Bacteria > Bacteroidota > Bacteroidia > Flavobacteriales > Weeksellaceae > Apibacter. The sequence goes on along the minus strand of JAVBRH010000136.1, from coordinate 38 downwards.
AATTTTCACACAAAAAGTATGTTCGGAAAATAAAAATT
>JAVBRH010000027.1:0-11372 GCA_031548225.1 Apibacter sp. | reverse complement strand
GATCCGGATTTCTATATTATTTATGCACGGGTCGACAAACAGGATAATACCGGATGTTTTTCCATAGTGGGAATATCTTTTCAGGTTAATAAAAAAGCCTCGATAGCTACTGTTCAACCAGAGATATTGGAATGTGACGGTCCGGACAATGACGGGAAAACCCAGTTTGACCTGACGAGTGTAGAAACTTCCATCTCCACTTTAGCAGGAGTAGGATTCAAATATTACCCGACAGAATTGGATGCCCAAAATGGCACTAATGAAATTACCAATTTCACCAGTTGGGAGAATCTCACTCCGTATGAACATACCGTTTATGTCCGAGTATCGGCCTTGGGTTATTGCGATAATCTCGCTTCCATCAAACTAATAGTTTATCCTTATATTCAGGCAGAAGATTACGCCGATGTAAAAGTATGCGAATTTGAGTCGGATGGAAAAACTCCTTCAACGGTGAATTTATGGGATGAAGTGGCACACATGACTTCCCATATCAATACAGCAGGATACCCGAATTTATTGGATGACCTGGATATCAGCTTCCATACCAGTCTGACAGATGCTCAAGCTTCCACCAACCCGATACCGTCCACTGATTTATCCGCTTATATGGTTTCGGTTGGAGTAACCGATATCTGGGTACGGTTCCAGAGTAAGACAACTCCATGCAGTGAAGTTAAAAAGCTGACAATAACCAAAACCGGAGCTCCTGAGATTAATGACATTAACCATCTGATTTGTGATGATAACCTGGATAATGTTTATGATATTAAATTAAATACGCTGGATGCCTTAGTTCCGGTTGTTTCCGGTAGTTATACGATTAGCTATTATGAAACCCAGTCCGGTGCGGAGACAAATACAGGAGAGATAGATAAGACTGTGCTATATGAAATCCCGGTAACAAGTTTTGAAAAGACATTATGGGTAAGGGTGCAGGATCAGAGTACAGGATGTGTCCGAACAAAGGCAATTAAAATCAGAACTAACCCTAAAGTACCTGTAAATAGTGTTCCACCTATATTGGAATGTGATGGTTCGGACAATGACGGAAAAGCCTTATTTGATTTAACCAGTGTACAAACTTCGATATCCGGTGTTTCAGGAGTAGGATTTAAATATTACCCGACAGAGTCGGATGCCCAAAATAACACCAATGAAATCACCAATTTCACCAGCTGGGAGAATCTCACTCCGTATGAACATACCGTTTATGTCCGAGTATCGGCTTTGGGTTATTGCGATAATCTCGCTTCCATCAAACTAATAGTTTATCCTTATATTCAGGCAGAGGACTATGCTGATGTAAAAGTATGCGAATTTGAGTCGGATGGAAAAACCCAGGTTACAATAAATCTATGGGATGAAGTAACCCATATGACTTCCCATATCAATACAGCGGGATATCCGAATTTATTGGATGATCTGGATATCAGCTTTCATACCAGTCTGGCAGACGCCCAGTCTTCCTCTTCCACCAACCCGATACCGTCCACCGATTTATCCGCTTATATGGTTTCGGTGGGAGTAACCGACATCTGGGTACGGTTTCAGAGTAAGACAACTCCATGTTCTGAGGTTAAAAAGCTAACTATTACCAAAACCGGAGCTCCGGAAATTAATGATGTCAACCATCTGATTTGTGATGATAACCTGGACGATGTTTACGATATTAAATTAAATACGCTGGATGCCTTAGTTCTGGTTGTTTCAGGTAGTTATACAATTAGCTATTACGAAACCCAGTCCGGTGCGGAGACAGGTACAGGAGAGATAGATAAAACTGCGCTATATGAAATCCCGGTAACAAGTTTTGAAAAGACATTATGGGTAAGGGTACAAGATCAGAGTACAGGATGTGTCCGAACAAAGGCAATTAAAATCAGAACTAACCCTAAAGTACCTGTAAATAGTGTTCCACCTATATTGGAATGTGACGGTTCGGACAATGACGGAAAAGCCTTATTTGATTTAACCGATGTGCCAACTCCAATATCCACTGTAACAGGAGTAGGATTTAAATATTACCCGACAGAGTCGGATGCCCAAAATGGCACTAATGAAATTACCAATTTCACCAGCTGGGAGAATCTTACCCCGTATGAACATACCGTTTATGTCCGAGTATCTGCTTCGGGTTATTGCGATAATCTTTCAAGTATCAAGTTAATAGTCTATCCTTATATTCAGGCAGAAGACTATGCCAATGTGAAAGTATGCGAGTTCAACTCAGATGGAAAAACTCCTTCTACCGTGAATTTATGGGATGAAGTAACCCATATGACTTCCCATATCAATACAGCAGGATACCCGAATTTATTGGATGACCTGGATATCAGCTTCCATACCAGTTTGGCAGACGCCCAGTCTTCTTCTTCCACCAATCCGATACCATCCACCGATTTATCCGCTTATATGGTTTCGGTTGGAGTAACCGATATCTGGGTACGCTTCCAAAGCAAAACAACCCCATGTTATGAAGTTAAAAAGCTGACAATAACCAAAACCGGAGCTCCTGAGATTAATGACATTAACCATCTGATTTGCGATGATAACCTGGATAATGTTTACGATATTAAATTAAATACGCTGGATGCCTTAGTTCCGGTTGTTTCCGGCAGTTATACGATTAACTATTATGAAACTCAGTCCGGTGCGGAGACAGGTACAGGAGAGATAGATAAGACTGCGTTATATGAAATTCCGGTAACAAGTTTTGAAAAGACATTATGGGTGAGGTTACAAGATCAGAATACAGGATGTGTCCGGATAAAGTCAATTAAAATCAGAACTAATCCAAAAATAGGATTGATAAATAACGATGTTACATTAACCATTTGCGACGGGGATAATGACGGATATACTAATTTTGACCTGACTTTAACGGAAGGAGATATTTCCACAGAATCCAATATCAAATTTACTTATTTCCGTACATTGGACGATGCTCAGAAGAATCAAAATCCGATAATCAATAAAAATGCTCATACTAATACTGTCACAAATCCGGATTATGTGTATGTAAGAATAGAAGAAGAAACCCCTGTAAATGCCCGGTGTCCTTCACTGGCAAAAATCAAACTGCTTACTTAGTATCCTCCTAATCCGTTGCCTGAGGTGGTTTACCTGTGTCCAAGAATAGACAGCCTTGAAATTGACGGAGGAGATTTTAATGAATGGGAATGGTCGTTTAACGGACAGGTTAAAAGTACCAACAGGTATTATACCGTAAAAGATGTAGGGGTTTATACTATAAAAGTGACTCAATACCTGAATTATGGATTGATTTGTTCTGCTACTTTCCAGGTAGAAGTAAAACCGTTGGAAGAACCGGTCATTGTTGATCTGCAACAAGGAAAAGATTATATTACCGTAATAGCCCGGGGGCCTGCACCGTTGGAGTATTCGATAGATAACGTAAACTGGCAGAGAGATAACACCTTTAGCCGTCTGGAGCCGGGAATCTATACTTTTTATGTACGTTCGCAGGCAAATGGATGTGAGTCGATCACTTCCAAGGGAATTATATTCGGAATTTACAACGTGATTACTCCGAACGGGGATAAGTACAATGATGTATGGAGACTATGCGGGCTGCATCTTTTCACGAAGCCTTCTCATGTCAAGATATTTGACCGGTACGGAAAGCAGGTATTTGAACAGGAGTCCCAGACTTGTTTTGAATGGGATGGAAAACACCTGGGAAGGGTATTGCCTACTACCTCTTACTGGTATATCATTACTATTGCAGACGGCAGACAGTTTACAGGCTGGATTATGTTGAGAAACTATGATGAACATTTCAGATAAATAGACTAACTTACTACTATCATACATAATTTTTAATTTTAATCCCTGGTTACTTTAGTAATCAGGGATTTTTATATCCTGACTATAAAAGCAGGTTTCGTTAAAACATACCATATGGTATGTTTTTATGTAAAAATACTGCCAGATAAAAAGAGTTTCCTCTTTTACCGGAAGGATAATTCCTGGTCTAAAAGGGGAGATGTAATTGATTTCTCATTTTTTCTGTATCTTGCATCCTTAGCATAAAATTTTACCCTAAATGTTATTTATAGACAACAACGGCATCCGTAATCCTGAGATAAATTTAGCCATAGAGGAATTTATATTGAGAGATCTTCTCTTGGAAGATGAGCCTTATTTGCTTTTTTATATCAACGATCCTTCCATTATTGTAGGAAAACATCAGAATACTATAGAAGAAATAAACACAGAATATGTGGAAAAGAACCATATTAAAGTAGTCCGCAGGCTATCCGGAGGAGGCGCCGTATATCACGATGCAGGAAACCTGAATTTCAGTTTTATCACTAAAGATGACGGTTCCAGTTTCTCCAATTATCAGAAGTTCTTAAATCCGGTAATAAAAGCCCTGAAGGAAATGGGGGTGAATGCAGAATTAAAAGGAAGGAACGATATGGTGGTGGAAGGAAAAAAAGTCAATGGAAATGCCCAATTTTCCACAAACGGAAAAATGTTCACTCATGGAACTCTCCTGTTTGATAGTAATATAGACGAAGTGGTTAATTCCCTGAAAGTACGGAAAGACAAAATAGAATCTAAAGGGATTAAATCCATACGGAGCCGGGTCGCCAATATATCCGATTTTATGAATCCCAAAATTTCCATAGAAAAGTTCAGGGAAAAGGTTTTATTATCCATATTTGAAGCAGACAGTCTGAAGCAGGTAAATGAATATAGATTAACCGAAGCCGACTGGGAAAAGATAAAGGAGATATCAAAGGAAAGATATGCCAATTGGGACTGGAATTACGGACGATCTCCCAAATTTTATATGGAAAGAACTCAGCGTTTTTCCATAGGTTCCATTGATTTAAAACTTAATGTGGAAGAGGGAACCATTACAGCGATAAAAATATATGGAGATTTTTTCGGAATAGGAGAAATTGAAGATATAGAACAAAAGTTATCAGGAATCAAATACAACCGGGAATCCGTAGCAAAAGCTCTGGAAAATGTTGATTTAAGCTACTATTTCGGCGCTATTACTTTGGAGGAATTCCTTCAATTGATTTATTAAAAAATAAAGACCATAAAAATAGAATTCTTTATGGTCTTTTAATACTATTTTCTATTTATTCAATATATAAAATCTTTATCCCGAAAAAAAGTAAGAAAGTATAACGATAATAATAATAGAGGGAAGCATATTGATTACCTTTATTTCCTTTATTTTAAGAATATTTATCCCCAATCCCAGCAATAAAATCCCCCCGACCGCAGTCATATCGGCAGTCATGGAATCCGTCATAAAACGCATGATAAAGGCAGCAAAAAGCGTCAGCCCTCCCTGATAAAGTAAAAGAGGGATGGAAGAAAACGCAATGCAAATGCCGAAAGAAGAAGCTAGGGCAATCGAAGAAATGCCATCCATAATAGATTTGGTATATAGAAGATTGGGAGTATGCCCCATACCGTCTTCTATAGCTCCCAGGATAGACAGGGAGCCTACACAGAAAAGCATGGAAGCAGTAACAAAACCTTCGGTAAAATTCTGGGAAGATTCATCTCCGTGAGCTCCCTTCGATGCCGTCTTTTTTGAATACTTACGCTCTACATACTCTGAAAAATTCCGCAGATATTTTTCCAGATTTATTCCCTGCCCCAATATGGCTCCCAATACGATGCTTATGATTATCAGGATCATATTTTCCGAACGTAAAGACATGGAAACCCCTATGACCATAGTGAATAACCCGATACCCTGAAAAACGATATCAATTATCTTTTGCGGAAGCTGTGAACGGATTCCCAGCCCTATTATACTTCCGGCAATAACAGCCCCGGCATTAACCCATGTACCGATCATAATTCTATATACTTGACGACAAAAATATAAAAAACAAAATAAATTTTATGGAATCCGAATTCAATATGTATCTATACAATAAAACAAAAGAATATGAAAAAATATATTTTGGGATGTTTGTTAGTAACTTCCGTGATATTATTAGCCCAGAAACCGGTCTTTACCTCTGCAAGAGTGGATGCGGTAACTGTTTATTTCAACTCTGCCGAAATCTCGCAATCGGCACAGGTAAACCTTCCGTCAGGAACTTCTGAAATTGTTGTGAAAAATGTTTCCAATTATTTAAACGAACAGACTGTACTGGTCGGAGCTCCTTCCACTGTAACGGTTTTATCCGTTCAGTTTACCACCAATTACATTTCCGAATACGATCAGGATGAAAAATCCCCCGCACTGAAAAGCGTCAGGGACAGCATTACTTTAGTGACTAATGAGCTGAACAGGCTGAGGAATGAAAAAAATTCCACTTCCAAAACCATCGAATTACTCGATGCTAATCAGAAAATATCAGGGACTAATACCGGTCTGAGTATTGTAGAATTAACTAAAATGGTGGAATACTATAAAGCAAAAAGAACAGAATTGAGTAATGCCATGCTGACATTGGACGATAAAGACCGAAAACTTACGGAAAGACTGACCGAACTGAATGCCCGGCTTAATTTCAATGAGAGCAAAGAAGAGAAAACATCCAAAGGAAAATTAATTCTTCAGGTAATGAATACTGCAGCCGGAGCCGTTCCGTTACAGGTTTCCTATCTTACTCAGGGTGCCTCCTGGACTCCTTTTTATGACCTGAGAACGGAAAATATTGCTTCCCCTATCCAAATGCTTTATAAAGCACAGGTGGTGCAAAATACAGGAATTGACTGGAAAAAGGTAAAACTTACCCTTTCCAGCGGAACACCTAACCAAAGCAACCAGGTTCCTGTTTTAAATCAATGGTTTTTACGGTACAAAGGATATTATTCATCCTCAATGACTGCCGGAAATTATTATATAAGCGCAAGAAAAGAAATGGCTGCAACAACTGACGACTATTATGCGGATGAATCAACTTTGGATAAAAAACAAAAGGTTTCTACGGTAAATTCAACCATTACCCAAAACCAGCTCAATGTTTCTTTTGATATTGATATTCCGTACGATATACTTTCCAATAACAAACAGCACAGCGTTATCTTAAATGAAATTAAAATCCCTGCCACGTACCGGTATTTTGCAGTCCCTAAATTGGATAAAGAATCTTATCTGGTTGCAGAAGTGAACAATTACTCCCAATATAATTTATTAAAAGGAGATGCCAATATCATTTTTGAAGGAATGTATGTAGGAAAAACCTCTATAGATCCTTATCAGACTTCCGATACTTTAAATCTAAGCATGGGAAAGGATAAAAGAGTTTCCATTAAAAGAGAGAAAGTTATGGATAAATCGGCAACCAAATTCCTTTCTTCCGGTAAAGAACAAACGTTTACGTATGATATATCCATCAAAAACAATAAAAAAGAAACTATAAACCTGACCTTACAGGATCAATATCCTTTGAGTACAGATGAAAGTATAAAGATAGAACTTCTGGATAACGGCGGGGCAACGGTAGATAACCTGACCGGATTATTGACCTGGAAGCTGAAATTATCGCCTAATGAAACCAAAAAAATCAGGATTGCTTATAAGGTCAAGTCTCCCAAAGATAAGGACATTGATAATTTGTAATTTTGATTAAAAATTAAAAGAAGGAAGTTAGCTGAAGTTTTTAGCTAACTTCTTTTATTTTCGGCATTTCCTAAAAAATGCGTATTTTTGTAGTTATTTTTACTAATTGAATTATATACTGATAGCAAACAGATGAAAAATTGGATAGAAGCGGCAAGATTGAGAACCTTACCTTTATCTTTAAGCGGAATTATTTTAGGAGGGCTGCTTGCAAAATGGAAAGGATGTTTTGACGGAGTTATTTTCGGGTTGTCTTGTTTGACAACTATTTTATTCCAGGTGCTTTCAAATTTTGCCAATGATTATGGAGACGGAACCAAAGGAACAGATAATGAGCACCGGATAGGCCCTGTGCGGGCAATACAGTCGGGAGCTATTTCCCGTCAGTCCATGTTCAAAGGAATTATTATTACCATTATACTTTCCCTTATCTCCGCGGTTATTTTATTGTGGTACACTTTTATTCCCGGTTATTGGCATGATTTTTTCATTTTCATAGGTCTGGGAATTGCCTGTATTCTGGCTGCCCTGTTTTATACTATGGGTAAAAAACCGTATGGATATATGGGGTTGGGAGATATTTTTGTGTTTATATTTTTCGGTTGGGTTTCTGTTTTAGGAAGCGAATTTTTATATACTAAAACCTTTACCTGGGACAGCCTGCTGCCTGCTTCCGCCGTCGGATTATTCAGTGTTGCAGTTTTGAATCTGAACAATATGCGGGATATGGAATCGGATCGGTTGAGCAATAAAAAAACCCTGGCGCTGCGAATGGGATTTCAAAATGCAAAATATTATCAGCTGGTATTGATGAACGCTCCATTTATACTTTGTCTGATATTTTTACTTATCCACAAGGAGTCATTTATGATCCACCTGGAGAATTGGACATCTTTAAAACCGTTCCTGTTTTTTATTTTATTTATTCCGATTACTATAATAAGGCGTAAAATTTTATATACGACAGACCCCAAAAAACTGGATCTATATATGAAACCCACTGCTCTTTTAGCCTTGTTCTTTTCCGTTTTATTTGGAATGGGACTGAGCCTGTAAAAACAAAAAGAGATCATTATGCAAAAAAAAGTAAAACATATATTTTTCGATCTGGATAATACCCTTTGGGATACCGATAAAAATTCCATGCTTACCCTTCAGCAGATGTATAAGGAGATGAAAGTGGAAGAAACTTACCGGGTGGCATTTTCGGAATTTTTCATGAATTATTATAAAAGAAATGAAAAGCTTTGGGAGTTATACCGGAAGGAGGAAGTAACAAAACAGGATATCCTGGATCAGCGGTTTAAAGAAACCTTTCGGAAATTCGGAATAGAAGATAAAGAAATCTGCCGTTATTTCGATGATTTTTTCATTGATAAAGTCGTACAGAACAATAATCTGGTCAGCAATGTGGAGGAAACCCTGGACTATTTAAGAACCCGGGGATATGAACTTCATATAGTTTCCAATGGGTTTATTCAGCCTACGGAACGTAAAGTAAACAACACACCCATAAAAGGGTATATTACCACCGTTACCAGTGGAGAAGAAATCAATAAAAGAAAACCGGCTAAAGAAGTTTTTGAGCTGGGGTTGAAAAAGGCCAATGCCGATCCCGGGGAGTCTTCTTTTATCGGGGACGACTGGGAAGCAGATGCATTGGGAAGTGAAAGAATAGGAATGTTCCCTGTCTTTTTTAACTATAAAAAAGACCAAAAATATAAACAAAACGGTTTCCCTATCATTGATGATCTATTGGAATTAAAAAATATCTTTTAATTCGATGATTGAAGTTTTTACAGACGGAGCTTCTTCAGGGAATCCGGGAAAAGGAGGATATGGGATTTTAATGAGGATGAGGGGGACTTCGTATGAGAAAACTTTTTCGGAAGGTTTCCGGCTTACCACCAATAACCGGATGGAACTGATGGCAGTGATCGTGGCATTGGAAAAAATAACCCGGCCTGACCAGGAAGTTACGGTTTATTCCGATTCAAAATATGTAGTGGATGCTGTAAAGAACAACTGGATTTACGGATGGAAGAAAAAGAGGTTTGAAAATGTAAAGAATCCGGATCTATGGCTCCGGTTTTTGAAGGTTTATCCCACGCAAAAAGTGACTTTCGAATGGATAAAAGGCCACAAAGGGCATCCTGAAAATGAGAGGGCAGATGCTCTGGCTGTTGCTGCATCCAGGTCTGAAACGCTTTCCATTGATGTTGAATATGAAAAATCTGTAGAAGGGAATACTATTTTTTGATTTTAGCCCGTTATAAGAGGAAGTCATATAAATTTTCAAAAGTATCTTAATGAAGAAAACAGTATTCTTTTTTTTATCACTCAGTCTTTTTTTACCCTTATTGTCCCAGACTAAAAAACCGGTAAAAAAATCTTCTCCTGTAAAAGCAACAGTAACAAAAACAACGGCAAAAACAGTTAAAGCTCCTGTTAAACCAGCTCCGGCAAGCAAATCAGTAAGTAAAAAAGCAGTTACACCTGTTGCAAAAACTACTGTTAAGCCCACTGTGAAACCGGCTGAAAAAAAACCGGTTGTTAAAAGTACGGGAACGGTTGTTAAAAAAACGAATACTCCCAGGGTACTAAGATCCGACTGCATTAAATATTCCACTTCAAAAAAGGTGAAAACGGCTTTACAAGAGGCAAAAACCTACGAGGGAGTTCCCTATAAATACGGGGGGAATACAAGAAAGGGAATAGACTGTTCCGCTTTGGTGAAATCGGCATTTAAAAAGGCACAGGTTGAGCTACCTCGGAGATCCATAGAAATGAGTAATAAGGGGACACCGGTAAAAGTAAACAAGATAAAAGAAGGTGATCTATTGTTCTTTGCGACCAGTAAGGGGAAAATTAATCATGTGGCTATTGTTTATAAAATAAAGGAAGGAGGGGTTATTTCATTTATTCATGCTTCCTCATCCAAAGGAGTGATGATAAGCGATCTGAAAGGGAGTTACTGGCCAGCAAGATTTGTTAAAGCAAAACGGATTGCATAAAATTGTTAATAAATCTGTTGATATTCTGTTAATAATTCCATAACTTAGCGACATAGATCTATAAAAGCCAGAGGTATGGAAAAAAGAATTGCCATTTATTTGAAAATGTTGATATCTTCGCTTATGCTGACTTCCTGCGTTTCTTATGAAACTGCTTCGTCTTCCGGAGTAAAAAATTCTTCATCTGAACGATATAGTTATAATTCCTCTGCTTCATCCGGGACTTCATCCAAAAAATCCCAATCGAAATCGACAAAATCGACAAAATCGACAAATCCTACAAAATCCACCGCTTCAAAGAAAGAAACCAAATCAGAAACCAAACCAGTTACCCTGAAATCGGATAATACTTCATCTTCCAAATCAAAAGAAATTAAGTTGGTCTTAAATGAAGCGGAAAAGTATAAGGGGACTCCTTACAAGTACGGAGGAACAACTTCCAGCGGAATGGACTGTTCCGGACTGGTCTGCACGGCATTTCAAAAAATAGACTTAAAACTTCCCCGGAGATCTATCGATATGTCCAATGAAGGAAGTTCCGTAAATGTTTCCAATGTGAAAGAAGGAGATTTGCTTTTTTTTGCTACCGGAGGGGGAAGTATCAATCACGTAGCCATTGTTTATAATGTGTCTTCTTCAGGGGAGATTTCCTTTATTCATGCCTCCACTTCCAAAGGAGTAACCATCAGTTCTCTGGAAGAGACTTACTGGAAAGGTAAGTTTATAAAGGCTAAAAGGGTTTTATGATATTAATCAGCACCCGACCGTATTTTCATCTGCTT
>JAVBRH010000011.1:0-8090 GCA_031548225.1 Apibacter sp. | reverse complement strand
TCATGATCGGCGGAGCAGGAACCCTCTCTGTGAACGGGGAACAATTGGTAGATTCTCCGGATTTCCCCATAGAGTTCCAAGCGGGAGCCAAATCATGCAGGGATTATTTCAACGCACTGAAAGAAGAACTTTACCTGGACTGGACCTATTTTTCTCCGGCTATTGAAATGAACCCCGGAGTGACTGACGGAAGAACAGGTAAATACAGATTAGGCAGCGATGCTCCTGTTTTTGATGAAAACGGCCGAAGCCGTTTATCCGTAGAGGATCTGGCAGTTGCCGTTCTTGATGAAGTGGAAAACAAACAATTCATAAAAAAACAATTTACTGCCGCTTATTAAGCAGCAACAAAATACTTAAAATCATAAATACTTTTAAAATCTCGATTCAGGGACAGCTAAACTAGTGTCTATATTCAATCAAAAAAGCAATTAAAAAAAATAAACAATTATGGCAACAAAATGGTTAATTGATAATGCACATTCAGAAGTGTACTTCAAAGTAAAACACATGGTTATCTCAACCGTAACAGGAGAATTTACCCAGTTTGACGGTTCTGTGGAATCAAATTCCGATGATTTTTCCCAGGCAAAATTCAATTTTTCTGCAAACATAGATTCTATTAATACCAAAATAGCCGACCGAGACAATCACTTAAAATCAGCCGATTTTTTTGATGCTGGCAGTTATCCTAAATTAACTTTCGCCAGTGCAACCGGGCTGGAAGACGGAAAAATATCCGGTATGCTCACCATCAAAGATGTAAGCAAAGAAGTTTCTTTAGATGCGGATTTTGGGGGAGTAATCAAAGATCCTTGGGGAAACCAACGGGCAGGCTTTGAACTTTCCGGAAAAATTAGTCGTAAAGATTTCGGATTGAACTGGAGCCAGGTAACCGAAGCAGGTGGACTAGTTGTTGGAAATGATGTGAAAATTCATATAAATCTGGAGTTTGTAGCACAATAACGAATTTCAATCTCATTCTCATTATACTTTGAGCAGAATAATAATTGTTCTGCTTTTTTAGTTATAAAAACCTTTTAAATTTTTATATTCCTTTTATTTTGAAAATTGTGTAAATTGTCATATTATCTTTGATTTTATCTATGTTTCGAAAAATTACAGTAGCATTAACGGTCATTTTTTTATCCTCTCAGATTTATGCCCAGAAAAGTATAGAAGGTTTATACAAATATAATGGGGGTACTTTGGCAGTATTTGATAATTCTGTTTTCTTTCTTGCAGGATATGGCACAATGATCATGGGAAAATGGGAGCAGCAAAACAGTACTATTACATTTACTCCTTCCAAGCCGAAACAAACTTTTCAATTATTCGGAAGACATAACAATAACTTAAAAGACAGCATCAGAATTTATTTTGACGGAAAATTTGACGATGGGAATACATTTATCCAATTCAAAAAAACAGAGGCTAAGGATTTCGTAATGGATAGAATCTTCAATGAGGAAGCAAACTGCTTTTCATTTCCATCAGTTTACAAAAGAAAATCAGATTTTTCATCTATTTCTTTCACTGATATTCCGTTTGATTTATTAGAGGAATCTGCAAAAGAAAATCGTAAAAGACCTGTTTATACATTTAGTAATCAGGAAAATTACAATGATTTTATAGCTATTTACTTTCATGATAATCCGAATTATAACGAATTTACAGCAAGGCAAAAAGGAAGATTTTTAGTTTTTGAGGACGATGAATCATCAGAACAAGTACCATTTTCAAGCCTGGAGGAATTTATTGAATTTCTCGAAAAATACAGACATCAGGATTTGGATAAACACTTAACTCCTGATGAACTATATTATAATCCCCTCTACAACCACCTGGAAGTGTTATCTCTTAAAGAAACCGGTTATAACTATATTTATAATGCTGAAAAGAATGCCTATATAGAGCCCCTCAATTATTCTGAAGATAGTGGAGAAGATTTTCATGACTTCAGCCTTATTTACTCCTTTAAAGCCATGAGAGACTTTTCAATTGTAGAAGAGAAGTTTAAAATTAGCAAAAAAAGCCTGTTTTATTATACCTGTGACAAATAAAAATTTGCTGTAAAAAACCAGTTACACAATTTATTTCCATTCGGTTTTCCGTATCTTTGCAATTCGATTTATTCAAATATGAAAATAGAAGAACTGATTAAAGAAAAAATCCTGATTCTCGATGGAGCAATGGGAACCATGATTCAACAACATAAATTACAGGAAGAAGATTACAGAGGAGAAAGATTCAAAAACTGGCATAAAGATGTAAAAGGAAACAATGACTTGCTTTCCATCACCCAGCCGGAAATCATTAAAAACATCCATCTTAAGTATTTCGAAGCTGGTGCGGATATAGTGGAAACCAACACTTTCAATTCTACCCAAATCTCCATGGCTGATTATGATATGCAGGAACTGGTGTATGAACTGAACATTGCTTCTGCAAAGGTTGCTCGGGAAGCCCGGGAAGAATATCATCAGAAATATGGAAATAAACCCTTATTTATTGCCGGATCTATAGGTCCTACTTCCAAAACTGCCTCCATTTCACCTAATGTAAATGATCCTGCTTACCGGGAAGTCGATTTCGATTATCTCGCCAGAATATATAAGGAACAAACACTGGCTTTAATTGAGGGAGGAGTGGATGTATTACTGGTCGAAACCATCTTTGATACGCTAAATGCAAAAGCGGCTTTTTTCGGAATTGAAGAAGCCTTTGATGAAACTAAGAAAACATTGCCTCTACTAGCTTCCGGAACTATTACGGATGCAGCCGGACGAACTTTATCCGGACAGACTACCGAAGCCTTTCTCGTTTCTCTTTCCCATCTTCCATTATTATCCATTGGGTTAAACTGTGCTTTGGGAGCAGAACAATTATTCCAATATCTGGAAATATTAGCCCAAAAAGCTCCTTTCTATGTAAGTGCTTATCCGAATGCCGGATTACCTAATCCACTTGGCGGATATGACGAAACTCCGGAAATGATGACTGAAAAGGTAAAACTATATCTGGATAATCAATTAGTAAATATTTTAGGAGGATGTTGTGGAACTTCTCCTGCCCATATTAAGCTTTTTGCTGAACTGGCTGCAAATTACAAACCGAGAAAAATATCAGCATAATTTTTATTTGAAAAATTAAATTTTAGGTTTAATTTATTAGCTTTGTTATTTACAAACCTAATACCTAAATTTGAAAAAATATATTAAAAACGGAAAAGAATGTGTTCTTTGTGTTTCAAGAAAAAAATTAATACAAATAACTCCTGAAGAAATTGTCAGACAAGAGTTTGTATCTAAACTTATCAAAGATTACGAAGTCCCTGCAAATTTAATTGATGTTGAAGTTCCTCTCTCTTATTATCAAAAAGGAAGGAAAGGAAGAGTTGATATTATAGTTTCAGGACTTAATAAGATACCATTAATAATAATTGAATGTAAAGCTCCAACTATACATTTAACTGATAAGGTTTTCGAACAAGTTAAAATATATGATGAATTTTTAATTCCTGAAATCATGATTATAACAAACGGACTCGAAACACTTTATTATAGTTGGAACTATAATAAACAGAATTACCAAGAAATAAAATCAATTCCAAAATATTCGGATTTAATAAAAGGAATAGGAATTGAATTTAAAGAAGAATTTATTGACAATTGGATAAGGCCTAATCATAATGATGATGTAAATAAAAATTACGAATTACTTTTGTCTGATTACAATATTGGAGATGATACTGAAAAAAAATTAGTCCCTTTTATTACCAATTTAGTCGGGCTCGTCTATGATGATAAAGTAAGAGCAAGTCATTTTAATCTAAGTAATAAGATTTTTGTCAGTGATGGAGGACTACGGTATACAACCTTCGGAAATGCATCGGGAGGTGGTTTTACTGGCTATTACAGGTATTTTATTATCCAAAATGAAAAAGAAGATGAAACTGAATTAGTCAGTATTTCCATAATGGGAAAAATATCAACAAAAAATGATCCAAAATGGGGGAATAGTGTGGGGTATACTATATTCTGTGTAGCAATTGATAATTTCGAAAATAGCCATATGTCTCTTGAATATTCTATTGACCGATTTGTAAAAATTGATGGTGATTTTTATTCATTTTGGCATGATGGAACTTTAACTATTGGAAAAAAAGGAAGGGTAAAAAATATGGATGTGATTAATTTTATAAAATTACATAGCCCTCATTTAATAAAAGACAACAAAATTTATTTAGGAAAGATTGATAACTCTAAACCTTTCCAATGGAAAGATGAAAACGTCAATAAATTAATTTCCAATTTCATTGATTACGGATTTGTACGAGATAAATTCAGGAAAACCTATAAATAAAACCGCATACAACAATCAATTCAAGCAAAATGATAAAATAAATTAGCTGACTAAATCAAAAAAATTTTGTTTCGAGCCTTCCACAATTTGCTAAGTTCCTGGAATGTTACTAATCAACTATACTATTATCCCTCAACAAAACAATAGACAAATCAATTATTCCTTACAAATTCTTTTTATCCGGTTCAGATCATACCAATAATGGAGAAATATCAATAAGAGATTTTGCTAAAGGAGAATATATAATAAAAATTGCCGGACAAAAAAATAAACTAAATAATAAGTCGCTTATTATCTAAATATATTTTATTAAGAGGTTTATTTCAAATAAATTTATGTACATTTGAAATAAACCTTTTAAATAACAATCAATTATGAGAATCAAACAAATTTTATTTGCAGCTTCTTTATTGCTAACTCTGCAAATTTCCGCGCAACAATTCAGCTTGCCAAAACTAAATTATAGTTATGATGCCTTACAGCCATCCATTGATTCCACTACCATGCGGATTCACTACACTAAGCATCATGCAGCTTATGTAAACAACCTGAATGCCGCCTTGCAGAAATATCTTCAATACTCGGGAAAAAGTCTGGAAGAAATATTGACTAACCTAAGCAGTGTACCCGAAGATATTAGAACTGCAGTAAGAAACAACGGAGGAGGACATTACAATCATAGCTTGTTCTGGAGCATCTTAACCCCTGCCAAAGATTCCAAAATGGAAGGTGAGGTAATCAAAGCCATTGAAAAACAATTCGGCTCGGTTGATGCTTTCAAAACAGAATTTAACAAAGCTGCTACAAGCCGTTTCGGTTCCGGATGGGCCTGGCTGATCGTAGATAAAGACGGAGCATTAAAAGTGATTTCCACAGCAAATCAGGATAATCCTATCATGGACATTGCCGAAGTAAAGGGAACTCCTATTCTATGTCTGGATGTATGGGAACACGCCTATTATCTTGAATATCAAAATCGTCGGGCTGATTACATCAATGCCTTCTGGAATATAGTTAACTGGAAAGAGGTAAACAAATTATATCTTGCAGCTATAAAATCCACAAAAAAATAAAAATAGAAATTAGACACAAGAGATTAGATGTTAGACTATTATAAGTCTTATGTCTAATTTCTTGTGTCTTTTATCTAACTTACTTTACTTCAATTTGTTTAGGAGCAATCTCTGTCTGCTCTTTCTTAGGAAGAACTAATTTAAGAACTCCATCCTTATAGGAAGCATCTATTTTACCTGCATCTATATTACTGTCGTCCAAAGTAAAGCTACGTTTAAAACTGGATTGGTAATATTCCACCCTGTGGGCTTTTTTATCGGTTGTTTCTGTTTTTTTATCGTAGCTGATAGTTAACAGCCCTTTTTCCAAATTTACTTTAAAATCATTCTTATCCAATCCTGGAGCATATAACTCTACCTCAAAATTTTTACTGTCCTCATTTATATTTACCGGAGGAATCTTCATTTCCGGTCTTCCCCACCCTGCATTATTAGCAAATAATTCATCTAACAGGCTGGTAAAATTCTTACTGTTGCTTTTTATTAAATCTGTCATAACTTTTATTTTTTAGGTTTGTTTATTACTGTTTTTCAAATTATAAACCAAATTTAACCAACAAACACACAACATATTGATTTTTAAAATATTGTATAAATAATTAAAATTAATTCTTGTCATTTTGTCTTATTTTTAAAGCGATTTTGTTTTAAATAATGTCATTTTGTCTTATTTTGTTGTAAATTAAAAATGTATTCTCAATGATTTTATTATCTTTGCAACTTCAACAAATTTCATAACAGATATAACGAAAATCATTTCATGGAATATATACAATTTTTACTTGATTTCATCCTTCACATTGATGTACATTTAAAAGAACTGGTAGCAAATTACGGTGTCTGGGTTTATGTCATTTTATTCCTGATTATTTTCTGTGAAACCGGATTGGTAGTGACCCCTTTTTTACCCGGAGACTCTCTGCTTTTTATAGCCGGTGCTTTAACTGCTTTGCCAGACAATGACATGAATATTATTCTGCTCAATGTCATTCTGATGGCAGCTGCTATACTGGGAGATTCGGTCAATTTCGAAATAGGGAAATATTTTGGACACAAGTTGTTCAGTAATCCCAAATCAAAAATATTTAAACAAAGTTATCTTCAAAAAACCCACGAATTTTATAAAAAATATGGAGGAAGAACCATTATCATAGCCCGCTTTGTCCCCATCGTCAGAACCTTTGCCCCCTTTGTGGCAGGTATGGGAAAAATGGACTACAAATACTTTATCCGGTATAATGTTTTTGGAGGGGTTATCTGGGTAGCTATTTTTACCCTTTTAGGGTATTTTGTTGGCAACCTGAAATGGGTACAAAACAATCTGAAATTTTTGATTGTACTTATTATCGTTGTTTCTCTCTTACCGGGAATAATAGAAGTTCTAAGAAACAAATGGAGTAATAAAAGCAAAGAAAATTAATCTCTTCTTATGTCAAACGGGACATCGGTTTTTGTGAATCCGGAACATCGACTCCCATTGCTATCCAAACTACCAGGCCGAAGATCAAAGAAGCAACCAGAACATCCGTTTTCCAGACAAACTGAACTGCCAGACCGGGGGACGAAAACATACTGATAATAATCCCGGCTAAAGCACAACCTAAAGCCAGCCATTGATAAACAGACAGTTGAGAATATGAATAAGTCTGAGGCTCTCCCCGGAATGCCTCTTCAACAAAACGGAAACAGGCACTCAGAAAGAGATACATTCCTATAATAAAGGCAGAAGACAATCCATAAAAAGCGAGTGTCCATAAAAGAACAATAAGAAAAAGATTTCCCAAGATGGAATACAATTGAGTAGGATATACCGCCTGATCATATAAACCTGCAATCCGGACCACACGGTTTTGGGGCTTTCTGTAATGCACTCCGTGTTTTTCATCACAAACTTTCCCATGACAGCACCCTTGTACAAAACAACGAAGCCTCCCCACTGCCTGAACTAAAGGGGCAATACAGACAAATGCGGCACTTAACTGCCAGAAGTCTTGAAATCCTAATACAATCATGGCAATTGTTCCTCCAAATATCCCTCCGTAATATCCGAAAGGACGCATCAACTGACTGGAAGCTTCCAGCCACTGCCCCCAAATCCCGGCTCCTACCAGACTCGCAAAGCTTACTATTACCAATTTCCAGAAAGGGATCTGAGTAAGAAACATTCCCATCATCATCAACCCGAAAAAACAGGCTAACCCAACATACAACCCATGATTAATAATTCGCACCCTGCCAATCATCCACTCATTCCAGCTATTGGCCAGTTTTTCACTATAAGATAAGACCTCCCGATATAAAGTAGAATATTTCAGAGAAACCAGAAATAATAAAAACCCAAAAATCACATCCAGCAAAGAATGTACTCCTGTCAAAATACAACTCACACTAATAAGTAGAGCTATAATCCAGGACAACCATTTTAAAATAACTTTTTTCCAGACATTTGCCGCAAGACAAGCCCAAAATACATGTAAAGACGGGAACGAACAGGCTGAAGTATCCATATCCCGTTGCCATTGCAGCCATTTCCCCAGTGTATCGTTCACCACAAAAGGACGGGGAATTGCCCCTAAAGGAATAAGCACAAAACAGATAAACCCTAAGCAGCTTCCCAGAATACCTGCTAACATAAATTGGCGTAAATCTTTT
>JAVBRH010000296.1:0-4301 GCA_031548225.1 Apibacter sp. | reverse complement strand
AATAAGCTGGTTTGTATTGGGAGTTTCATTTGTGATTTGCTGCTGGCTAGCTTATCAGGGAATAGCTCACCTGCCTATTATTGATTTTAGACCTTATGCAGAAGGAAAAGACTTGAACAAAGGAATGAAAGACGGAAGACCGCAAGAAAAGTCCATAGCTTATATTATGAAGAATCTGAAAACCAATGAGGAAAAAAAATATACAGCCGAAGAATATACCAATTCGGATATTTGGAAAGATACTTTAAACTGGACTATTAAAAATACTCATGAAGAAGTAATAGATGAAGGAGTACCTAATTCCGTCACCAATTTCACTATAGATTGCGGAAATGGAGACAGAACAGAAGAGGTTTTGAATGATGATAAAATAGCTGTATTCACAGTTCCGTATGCTAATAATTTAAGTGTAATAGAAAAAGCCGGATTGAGAAAAATCACTTCGGAACTGGCACAAAAAAATATTAAATTTGTAATTTTAGCAAATGATCCTCAGGCATTGAGTCCGGTATCGTCTTGTGCTACAGATCAGACAACATTGAAAACCATTAACCGAAGTAATCCGGGACTGATGATTTTGAAAAAAGGTATAGTGGTCAAAAAGTATCATGCAAATGATTTTCCTGCAGTGAAAGAAATTGAAAAACTGTAGAAAATTATGATTAGATAAACAAAAACACAACCATAATGAGAAAAAAAATTGTAGCAGGTAACTGGAAAATGAATAAAACCTCATCAGAGGCTAAATCATTACTATCGGAAATAGATTCTTATATACAATCTAAACCTCCTAAATGTGAGGTAATTGTAGGGATTCCTTTTGTGTATCTTGAAAGTGCGAAAGCCAATCATAAAAATCTGCAAGTATTTTCCGAAGATATTTCAGAACATAAATCGGGAGCTTACACCGGTGAAGTTTCTGCAGAAATGCTGACTTCCATTCAGGTTGATGGAGCTATTATCGGGCATTCCGAGAGAAGACAATACCATAAAGAAACGGACGAACAAATAGGTGCTAAGGTAAAAATAGCCCTGGACAACGGATTGACTCCTATTTTTTGCAACGGAGAGGTTTTGGAAGAAAGAAAAGCCGGAAAACATTTTGAAGTGGTAAAAAAACAAACGGAAGTTGCTTTGTTTGGGCTTACGGCACAGGAAATATCTAAAGTAACCATTGCCTACGAACCGGTTTGGGCCATTGGAACAGGAGAAACCGCATCTCCGGAACAGGCTCAGGAAATCCATGCTCACATTCGCGGATTGATTGCCAATAAATATGGAAAAGAAATTGCTGATTCTATTTCCATTCTTTACGGAGGAAGTGTAAAACCTTCCAATGCTAAGGAAATTTTCTCTCAACCGGATGTAGATGGTGGATTGATAGGCGGAGCAGCTCTGAATATTGAAGATTTCAGCTCCCTAATTAATGCCTATTCAGAATTATAATAATTACAAAAAATTATACATAAAAAAGTCGGAGTAAATGCTTCGACTTTTTTTATTGTTATATTTCGGATTTCCTGTTATTCTTTAATAGAAAATATAAACAATTTCTACCCGTGAAAAAACTAATATCCCTATCCTTTCCATAAAGGAAATCTCAATAAAATTTCTTATCTTTGTAGGTATTTTAAAATTAAAAAGATTTAATCAGACTATATGAGTGAACAAAAATATACGGCTGACAGTATTCAGGCGTTAGAAGGGATTGAGCACGTACGTATGCGTCCTTCGATGTATATTGGAGATGTAGGTGCGCGGGGGTTGCATCATTTGGTATATGAAGTAGTGGATAACTCAATAGACGAAGCCCTGGCCGGTCATTGTGATACGATTGAAGTAGTCATAGGAAAGGATAATTCCATTACGGTAAAAGATAACGGACGGGGGATTCCGGTAGAGACAAATACAAAAACAGGACTTTCCGCTTTAGAGTTGGTAATGACCAAGATAGGTGCCGGAGGTAAGTTTGATAAAGATTCATACAAAGTTTCCGGGGGTCTTCACGGGGTAGGAGTATCAGTAGTAAATGCTTTATCCACCCTGTTGGTAGCAACCGTAAACCGGGATGGAAAAAAATTTGAACAAAGATATTCCAAAGGTATCGCTATAAATTCCGTAGAAGAAGTAGGAACATCCACATTTACAGGTACTAAAGTTACTTTTAATGCAGATCCTGATATTTTCAATGATACAGTATATAGCTATGATATCCTTGCTACCCGTCTTCGTGAGCTTTCATTCCTGAATAAAGGAATTACTATCAGCATCACAGACGAAAGGGAAACCGATGAAGAAGGAAATCCTAAAAAAGAAGTTTTCTATTCGGAAAGAGGATTGGAAGAGTTTGTGGAATTTATTGACGGAAATCGGGAATCTTTAATGGATGAAATTATCCACATGGAAGGAGAAATCGAGGATATTCCGGTAGAAGTAGCCATGCGTTATAATACCTCCTATACTGAAAATCTCCATTCCTATGTGAATAATATCAACACTCATGAAGGAGGAACTCACTTAACAGGTTTTAGAAGGGCTTTAACCCGTACTCTGAAGAAATATGCCGATGAAAATATAAATCTGGCAAAAGAAAAGGTAGAAATTACCGGAGATGACTTCCGGGAAGGTTTAACTGCCATTATCTCCGTAAAGGTTATGGAACCCCAGTTTGAAGGACAAACCAAAACCAAGTTGGGAAATTCGGAAGTAAGCTCAGCCGTAGATAAGATCGTAGCGGAAATGCTGACCAATTACCTGGAGGAGCATCCTAATGAAGCCAAGCAAATCGTACAGAAAGTATTACTGGCAGCTAAAGCACGGCAGGCAGCTAAAAAGGCACGTGAACTCGTTCAAAGAAAATCTCCGTTGGGCGGAAGCGGACTTCCGGGAAAACTGGCGGATTGTTCTTCCAGAAAAGCCGAGGAAAGTGAATTATTCCTGGTGGAGGGAGACTCTGCGGGAGGTACGGCAAAACAAGGTCGTGACCGAATGTTTCAAGCCATTCTTCCATTGAGGGGTAAAATCCTTAACGTGGAAAAAGCCATGAGTTATAAGGTTTTTGAGAGCGATGAAATCAAAAATATTTATACTGCTTTAGGGGTTTCCGTAGGAACCGAAGAAGATTCCAAAGCATTGAATTTAGATAAACTCAGATATCATAAAGTAGTAATCATGACCGATGCAGATGTGGACGGCTCCCACATTACCACTTTAATCCTGACTTTCTTCTTCCGTTATATGAAAGATATGATAGAAAGAGGACATATTTATATAGCCACTCCGCCTTTATATTTATTGAAAAAAGGAAACAAGGAACATTATGCTTGGGATGATAAACACCGGGAAGAACTTTCTGCCCAGTTAGCTAATTCCCAGGGTAAAGGATTTACCGTACAGCGTTATAAAGGTTTGGGAGAAATGAATGCAGAACAGCTTTGGGATACCACTATGAATCCTGAAAAAAGAACTCTTCGTCAGGTAACTATAAATAACGCTTCAGAAGCAGACCGGATATTTTCTATGCTGATGGGAGATGATGTTCCCCCACGCAGGGAATTTATTGAGAAAAATGCGGCTTATGCAAAAATAGACGCTTAATAATATAAGCTTAATAAGCATAATAAAATCCGGATTACTATAGTAATCCGGATTTTAATTTCGTATCAACAGTTTTTATTATTTCTACTTACATTTGTTTTTGTTTATTCAAAATATTTTAAATAGTATATAATGGCAAAAATATTTAATGAATTTAAAAATTTAAAAAAAATTCTACGATGGAAAGTTATTATAAGCATTGTATTATTTATTGCGTCATTAACACAGGCCTGCTTTTTTCATTGATAGAAAAGAAGATCCTGAAGCTTATTCTGATAGTCTGGTCTTATTTTTAATGGGCTGGATGAGCTTTTTAGGTGGAGCGTTTATACCTTTTATTATTTGGCTTGCTAATCCTTTATATATCATTTCTGTAATTCAGACAGTCAAAGGTAGAATAACAGGACTTTATTATTCTTTAAGTGCGACTATCCTAGCAATACTATTTTCTCAATTGGATTCAATTATGACGAGTGAATCAGGAAGTACATCACAAATTACATCATTAGGCCGTGGATTCTGGCTATGGTTGGCTAGTTTTGCAGTTCTATCATTAGGAATTATATTGAATAATATTATACTGAATAAAAAGAAACCTTGATTAACGAGATTCAATATATAAAAAAGTACTCACGACCGGACTCGAACCGGCACATCCGAACGGACACCACCCCCTCAAGATGGCGTGTCTACCAATTCCACCA
>JAVBRH010000244.1:0-3977 GCA_031548225.1 Apibacter sp. | reverse complement strand
TATTCCCAGGGATTTGTGGTAATGCCGGGAGGACTCGGCACCATGGATGAGTTATTTGAGGCTCTTACCTTAATTCAAACGAAAAAAACGGGAAGATTCCCTATCATACTGGTGGGAACGGAATACTGGAAGGGTTTACTGGACTGGTTAAAAAGTTCCATGCTAAACGAAGGTTATCTTGAGGAAAAGGATTTTAATTTATTCCGGCTGGTAGATACCGCAGATGAGGCTGTAGGCCACATTCAGGCCTTTTATGAGAAATACAGCATCCGGCAAAACTTCTAGATATATCTTATTTGGCATTAAATTTGCTTTTTTCTCATTACATAAAAACTAAACTTACAATATTTGAGTAATGAAAAAAATCATCTCTATAGTGTTATCTTTAATGGTATTTTTTGCCTTTTACGCTTTTAATTCTTCCGACTTTTACACATCCATTACCAAGGTAGAATACATAAGCAACAGTAAAACGCTGAAAATATCTTCAAAAGTAAATTCCGAACACCTGGAACAGGCTTTGGGCAAAAAAAAGGAAGCAGGAGATTTTGATGCTGCTTTAAGCAAATATCTTCAAAATAACATTAAAATCAGTGTTAATGATACTCCCGTTTCTTTTACTTTTTCCTCAAAAAACCCTGACGGAAATGTGATTTGGGTTTACTATGAGGTTTCCGGAGTGGATAACATTTCTTCTATTACTATGAAAAACACGCTATTGATGGACAAATTTTCTGAACAACAGAACTTTACCAATTTTATTATCAACGGACAAAAGAAATCCTTTGTCTGCAAAAAAGGCTCTGAAACAGGGAAAGTAAATTTTTAAATTAACATTTATCAATTTATAAACTTTAAAAAACTTTTAAGTAATATGAAAAATTTAATCTTTACAGGAATTGTGAGTTTATTCTTATTTTATTCCTGCGCTAGTAACAACTCAAGTTCTGATTCCAGTTACAACCCTCACAAAATGAATACGGGTTCACAAAAGGAATTGATCGGTACCTGGAACCTGGATAATGTTTCCTACTCTGAAGACCTTGTAAAAGTCAAAGCCTTCGATTTGTATGATGCGCAATGTCTGAAAAACAGTACCTGGTTTTTTGTTAATAACAATCATACTGGAAACTTTACCCTTAACAGTGGCGGAGAGTGCCCAAGCAGCACACAGAATTTTACCTGGTACATCGATCAGCAAAATATGTTTATCTTAAAATTATTAGGTGAAGGAGATAAAGCCAGAAAAGTAACTACCGGAACTACTTATTTGTTCCAAAGCATTTCAGAAAACGAATTTACTTTGACCCAACAGATCAGCGGAGTTAAAATCGCTTATCATTTTACTAAGTTATCTTCAAAAAAAATAAATTAAAAAATAAGTTTTAAATTATAATTATGAAATCAACGTGTACAAAATTAGTGGCGATTTTAATGTCGGTAAGTATCTTGTTAACAGCTTGTAATGCCAACAATACTCAAAAAGGAGCAGGTATTGGAGCTGCTGCGGGAGGAGTTTTAGGAGCTGTGCTTGGTAATAACATAGGAAATAAAAACAATGCTGCTTTAGGAGCTGTAATTGGAGCTGTAGTCGGTGGTACGGCCGGAGGTCTTATCGGGAACAAAATGGACAAACAGGCCCGTGAAATCCAGGAAAGTATACCGGGAGCTACCGTAGAAAGAGTAGGTGAAGGAATTAAAGTGGTTCTAAACGAAAACGCAGTTCGTTTTGATTTTGATAAAGCTACCTTAACCTCAACCGCTCAGCAAAATCTGGATAAAATCATTACTGTTTTTCAACAATACCCAGATACTAATATCGGAGTTTTCGGATATACCGACTCTAAAGGTGCTGACCAGTATAACTTAACTCTTTCTCAAAAAAGAGCACAAAGTGTGGCTGATTATCTGAGTGCTCATGGGGTAAGTTCCAGCCGTATTACTACTAAAGGATATGGTAAAGATGACCCTATCGGGGACAATGCTACTGACGCAGGAAGAGCTTTAAACAGACGGGTGGAGTTTTCCATTACTGCTAATGAGAAAATGGTTCAGGATGCTCAAAAACAAGCACAACAATAACAATATTCTTGTTACTATAAAACAAAAAAGGGAAGATTTACTTCCCTTTTTTTATTTTAATAATCTCTCATCTATAAAATACTGAATAACGGCCTTTTTCATTAACAGGGTCTGTTCATTAGGCTTTAACTCAGGTAATTCTTCCACTAACTGATAGTGAGGCCAGTTATCTTCATCATAGCCGTCCAGTCTGTAGTACCCAAAAGGCTCTAACAATCTGCATACCGCAATATGCATTAAATTCATCTTTTCATCCTTTTTGTACCTCCTATACCCCATTCCCAACTCCTGAAGTCCTATTAAAAAAATAATAGTATCCAAATCCGGGGTTTCCTGAGTAAATCTTTCTCTAAAAAAGTCCTCTATCTGATTCCATATCCGGGCTTCATCCATCCTTTCCATCCTTTTTAAATTAGATATTCCCCATAAATCTTTTTACCTGAAATCAGCTGTACTTTTTAATTTAATCATCTTTCCTGTTCCTACCACATTTTTCTTCCCGTCAAAATAAACCGTTTTATAATACAACGTCTTTTCTTCTATTCTTTCTACAGTTACAGTAATTCCTCCGGTTTTATTAATTAACAATTTAAACTTGTCCTTTTTGGCTTCTTTTTTAGGAAAGGTCAGGATATAACTACAATCATTCAGCCATTGAATTTTCTTATAACTTTGCACTCCGTTGGTTATTTCCAGCTGCTTTCCTCCTTTCCTGATAATCTGGGAATTGAGATTCGGATTCTCATCACTTATATTTTTAAATTCTCCCTTGGCAAAATCTAAACAGGTAAGTTTTGTCTGGGAAAACAAAACAGAGGAAAATGCAAAAAACACCAACAATAACAGACTATTTCTCATAATATTTTTATAATTAAGCCAAAGGTATAAAATATTTTATAAACCTGATTATAAGAGTTTATTAACATTCGAAAAATTGCCTGTTCAATAAAAATTTAGTACTTTTACGGTCTTGTATTAATGTGAAAAAATAAACAAAATAATATGACAGGAGAAGGGGAGAAATTAATTCCTATTAACATTGAAGATGAAATGAAATCTTCATACATTGATTATTCAATGTCTGTAATAGTTTCCAGAGCATTACCCGATGTAAGAGACGGATTAAAACCCGTTCACAGAAGGGTTTTATTTGGAATGCATGAATTAGGAGTGACATCAAACAGTGCCTATAAAAAATCCGCGAGAATTGTTGGGGAAGTAATGGGTAAATACCACCCGCACGGAGATTCCTCTGTTTATGATACTATGGTTCGTATGGCCCAAGAATGGTCTATGCGCTATCAGTTGGTGGACGGTCAGGGAAATTACGGTTCCGTGGACGGAGACCCTCCCGCAGCTATGCGTTATACAGAAGCAAGATTAAAAAAGATATCAGAAGAAATCTTATCAGATATAGACAAGGAAACCGTAGATACTCAGTTAAATTTTGACGATACCTTGTCTGAGCCGAAAGTAATGCCTACCCGTATTCCTACTTTACTGGTAAACGGGGCTTCAGGGATTGCCGTAGGGATGGCTACCAACATGGCGCCTCACAACCTGTCCGAATCTATCGATGCCATTTGTGCTTACATTGATAATAAAGAGATTTCGATAGAGGGTTTAATGCAGTATATCAAAGCTCCGGACTTTCCGACCGGAGGTACTATTTACGGTTACGAAGGAGTAAAATCCGCTTTTGAAACCGGAAGAGGAAGAGTTGTATTAAGAGGAAAAGCAAACTTCGAAGAAGTTCACGGAAGAGATGCTATCGTAGTTACTGAAATACCTTACCAGGTAAATAAGGCAGATATGATTTCCCGCACAGCGGAATTAATCAAAGAAGATAAATTACAAGGAATTTCCGAGATAAGGGACGAGTCCGACCGGAAAGG
>JAVBRH010000246.1:0-3787 GCA_031548225.1 Apibacter sp. | reverse complement strand
AATGGGCTGCCAATACATTGGTTAAAACTCCTATGCCGGGATGAAGTACTTTCTCCTGCTTTTCCATTTCCCCCGGCCGGGAAATCCCTACTTCAAAAATTCCGAGATTATTCTCCTCCGTGGTCTGCAATACGGATAAAGGAAGTCCTATCTGAGAATTAAAGCTCTTTGGGCTTCTGACAATGGTAAACTGTTCCCAAATGCACTGATACAACCATTCCTTTACAATGGTTTTCCCATTGCTCCCGGTAATTCCTATAACAGGAAAGTGATATTGGGACAAATGCCGGGCAGCCCACGCCTGAAGGGCTTCTACCGGGTTATCCACTATGAGATAGGTTGCATCCTCATGCCGGGTAATAACACGGCTGCAAACAAAAACCCGTATGGATTTCTGATACGCCTCCTCCATAAATAAATGTCCGTCATGAATAGCATTAATAGCAAAGAAAACACCTCCCTGAGGGGTTATAATGCTTCTGCTGTCATAAAATACCTGACTTATTTCTTTATCTGTATTCCCTATGATTTCCGCATGGATAATTTCTGCCAATTCAGAGATGGAGTACTTCATTTTTAATCTTTTTTCTTTTCTTTTTCTTTCTTTTCTTTTTCCAGAATTTCCCAAAAAGCCTGTCTGCTCAAAGGCTCATAACTGTCTTTTTCTCCCAGTTCCACCAGTTTCTTTCCCGGGGAAATCCTATGGGAATAATTAGCCAGATTTCCCGTTTTCATACAAATAGCATGCACTTTAGTCACATACTCGGCAACAGCCATAAGAAAGGGCATCGGCCCAAACGGACGCCCCATAAAATCCATATCCAGCCCGGCAACAATCACCCTTTTTCCCTGATTCGCTAGAAGATTGCAGACTTCTACAATATTTTCACTGAAAAATTGGGCTTCATCAATTCCGATCACATCGCAATCCGCAGCCAATAGGAATATTTCCGACGGATTTTCAATAGGAGTGCTGGAAATGGAGGTATCGTCATGGGATACCACCTGGGTTTCATGATATCTTACATCCAAAGCCGGCTTAAAGATTTCCACTTTTTGATTTGCAAACTTAGCCCGGTTAAGCCTGCGAATCAGCTCTTCGGTCTTCCCGGAAAACATAGAACCGCAAATTACTTCAATCCAGCCTGTTTGTTTGGTGCTGTTTATTGTATTTTCAAGAAACATTTGTAAATTTCGGCTTTAAAAAGATTTTTTACAAAAGTAGAAATTAACAAACAGATTAAAAAGCAAATTATGGATTCAAAAGAGGCACTTCAGAATCAAATCTTACAGGATATTAAAGCAATTGCCAAAGAACTGAGCCAGGTACAAAGTTTTCCGGGACTATTGGCCCATCAGCAAAAAATTCAGGCCCTGTATGAAAAATATATATTCATAAAGCAACTGAATACAAACAAATATCAACAAATTTTACATGATCCTGTAATAGAAGATGCCGTAAAAAACCTTTGTGAAAACAAACCGGAATCCAAAGACCTTTATGAAATTCCTGAGCAAAAAGAGGCGGAAAATAACACAAAACCCCTGAAAGAGAAGGATGTTGAAGAAGAAATTATTGATAAGTGGGTTGAAAAAGATAAAAAGGAGATAACACAGGAAATTCAGGAGACGGAAAACGAAACAAAAAAAGAAGAAACCCGGGGCTTAAAGCCTTTAAAGATAGAGATTGCAGAAATCAAACCAGTCGAAAAGGAGAAAAAATTAAGTCCGGTCAATCTGGATTTTAACGACTCCATTGCTTTTATCAGCCAGCTGTTCAACGGAAATAAGGCGGATATGGATGCTGAATTTCAAGTATTGAACAACACCCGTTCCCTGGAAGAAGCTAAAAAATGGATGGAGGAAATGTTCCACAAATACAACTGGAAAAATAAAGCAGAATTTGTGGAAAGATTATCAGAACTTATTGTTAATCGTTTTGAATCTTAAATCACCTCATGAACGGAAAGCTATATCTGGTTCCCACCCCCATAGGTAATCTGGAGGACATGACATTCAGGGCTATCCGGATATTGCAGGAGGCGGATTTGATCCTGGCGGAGGATACCCGTACTTCAGGGAAACTGTTAAAACATTATGAGATAGAAACTCCCGTACAGTCTTATCATCTTCATAACGAACACCAGAAAACCGAAATTCATGCCCAACAAATTCAGGAAGGAAAAGTCATTGCCCTGATTACGGATGCCGGAACTCCCGGGATTTCAGATCCCGGATATATGCTTACCAAAGCCTGTATTGACCGGGAAATCGAAGTGGAATGCCTTCCCGGAGCCACTGCATTTGTTCCCGCTCTGGTAGTTTCCGGACTCCCTTCCCATGAATTTCTTTTCGCAGGCTTTCTTCCCCAGAAAAAAGGCCGGCAAACCCGGCTGAAAGAATTATCGGAAGAAAAAAGAACGATCATTTTATATGAAAGCCCTCATAAAATAACCTCTACTCTGGAACAAATCGTAGAGTTTTTCGGAGAGGAACGAAAAATAAGTTTAAGCCGGGAAATTTCAAAAATGTATGAGGAAACTCTACGGGGAAAATCCATAGAAATTCTCCAAAAAGTAAAAGAAAAACCACTAAAAGGAGAAATTGTTTTAGTAATTGAAGGAAAATAAGTATATTTAACTTATGATATCGAATCGATGCAAATATGCGCTAAAGGCTTTGATTTACATTGTCCGGCAAGATAAAGAAAAGAGTGTATTATCATCTGAAATATCAAAAGATGAAAACATCCCCAAGAAATTTCTGGAAAATATTTTGCGGGATTTAAAAAATGCCCAGTTCCTAACCAGCAAAAGAGGAGCGCGGGGAGGTTATAAATTAAACAAAGACCCGGAAAAGGTCACTTTAATTGAAATTATCCGGCTTATGGACGGGCCTATCGCTTTATTGCCCTGTGTTTCCCTTATGTATCATCAACCGTGTGACACCTGTATTGACGAGGAAAGCTGCACCATACGGGATGTTTTTATTGATGTACGGGATGCTACTTTAAACATTTACAGAAAAACTACCCTGGCAGGTTTGGCGAAAAAAGAAAAATAAATTACATTTGCAAAACATTTTTGAACCGGGGCTGTAGCTCAGTTGGCTAGAGTGTTAGACTGGCAGTCTAAAGGTCGTGGGTTCGAGCCCCATCAGCTCCACTTTTTTGAAAGGCAATGAATTGATTATTAATTTGTTGTCTTTTTTGTTTTCGATATTTGCTCAACATTTGCTCAACTGTTTCATACTCTAAGTTTATACTCACGATGAAGTTCGAAGGGATAAAATAATAAAAAATCTTACCTATAAAATTTTCTTTTATCTTTCTTTTTTGGTTTGGAAATTATAAGAAAAATCACACTTTAAAAATAACAAGGGGGTAGCCAACAAAAAACCAAGACACCCCGCCCCTTTTTATATAGGTGGTTACCCTTGTTCCATACATAAATAAAATTTCAAATTACGGAAAGCCTCAAAGAAAAGAGAAAATAAATCTCTACATTTGAGAAAAGAGAAAATTACAGCTTAATTGCACTAAAACCTATCCTGTTGAGTTTCTTTTTGACAAATGGAATTATTTGTTTATGATATAAATCATATAAATATTTAACCCCAATTACGGAAATCCTCAAAACTTGGATAAGATAAATTTTTACCTTCATACCCTAAATTTTTAATATTAATTACCTATTTTATGGATACCGATAAAAATTGGGGGAAACTTCCTTTCTCCTGGAGTAATGAATTAAAAAAAGACACTTCCCTTGCCACCTATTCATCTTAT
>JAVBRH010000073.1:0-3696 GCA_031548225.1 Apibacter sp. | reverse complement strand
AGATATGGTAATAAGAAAAGTACCTATGTTTCCAAACTTCCCTTAAATGATATCGAAAATCCACAGGTTTATAATACTATTCCCCAGGCATTGTTAAAAGATTTGGTCATTACCAATTTTGATGATGCATTAAAAAACGCTCCGGGACTAGATAAGCTTTGGGAATCTACCGGAAGGGGCGGTGACGGTGCCGGGTATTTTTCTCTTCGCGGATTTCCCGTACAGCCTACTATGGTAAACGGTCTTCCCAGTCTTACCAATGGAAGTCCTGATGTGCAAAATATTGAAAATATCGAAGTAATTAAAGGCCCTTCGGGAACTTTATATGGAAGCAGTCTTATTTCCTATGGCGGATTGATTAATGTCACTACAAAAAAACCGTATGCCGGATTTGGGGGGAATATATCCTATATTGCGGGAAGTTATGGGTTGAACCGTGTTACAGCAGATGTGAATACGCCTCTGACTTCAGAAAAAGATGTTTTATTACGGGTAAACGCTGCTTATCATGATGAAAACAGCTTTCAGGATGCGGGATTTAAAAGATCTCTTTTTATTGCCCCTTCGCTCACCTATCAGGTTGATGATCGCTTATCTTTTAACATAAATACAGAATTTTTCTATGGAAAAAGCACTAACCAGATGATGTTGTTTTTTGATCGGGGGACTCTTGATCCTAGCGACCCCACTAAAATAATCCCTCTCGCAGTTCACAATCCAAAGGAATTAGGATATGATTCATTCCGGTCTTATACAAGCAATGATTTATACCTGGAAACACCTGCTTACAGTTTACAGGGAATTGCCAATTATAAGATCAGCGACCAATGGACTTCCCAAACTGTGGTATCCCGGAGCTCTTCCAAGTCGGAAGGGTATTACTCTTATCTTTATCAACTTCCCCTTGAAAGTGCTAAACTTGCAAACGGCACCGTTGTTGGCCGCTATATGAACAAACCAAGCTCCGAAACTGTAGGAACTGATATACAACAGAACGTTCATGGGGATTTTAAAATTCTGAATATGCGAAACCGGGTTGTTCTCGGGTTAGATTACTATAATCAGAATATTATCAGTAACAGTTCTTCCTATGTAGGAAACGGGTATGTATATGTAGGAGGAAATGACCTTGTGAATTTTAATCAACAAGTTGCAGGGATAACGAATCCTGCCGATTATACCGATGATTCCGGGACCTTAACCCAGGCAGGAGTTGATGCCTTATTAGCCCAGTATGCTAAAGTCTATGCCAGTAAAACCAAGCAGGAAACTTTTAGTGCTTATGTTTCCGATGTACTGAACATTTTGCCTCAGTTATCTGTTATGGCAAGTTTGCGCGTGGACCGTTTTTCCAATGATGATTATGCCCAGACCGCTTTTTCTCCGAAATTCGGGATAGTGTATCAACCCGTTTTAGATAAAATTTCCCTCTTTGCCAATTACATGAACGGATTTATCAATCAGGGAACAATTAACGATTTCTCAACAGGTGTCCCTGTATATAAGAATCCGAAGCCGGAACATGCCAATCAAATGGAATTCGGAACGAAATTGAATCTGTTTAAAAACAAACTGATTGCCACTGTCAGTTATTATGATATCCTGATTACAGACAAAATTATTTCATTAGGGGAAGGAGCTTACACTCAGAATGGAGAACAAAGGAATAAAGGTTTTGAAACCAGTATTACGGCAAATCCTGTTTCCGGGTTGGATATTCTTTTTGGGTATAGTTATATAGACAGTAAGTTGATCAAAGGGGATGCTGATTTTGTTAACTTGAGACCGGAAAGTTCCGGACCTGCCAATTTGTTGAATTTCTGGATAAATTATCGTTTTCCTAAAGGACTTCTTTCCAATTTTGGAGTTGGATTCGGAGGAAACTATGCCAGTGAAAACAAAGTTTTTAACCGGAACTCATTAGGAACTTTTACTTTGCCGGAATATTTTATTATCAGTGCATCTACTTTTTATACTCTGAAATCTTTCCGTGTAACACTTAAGTTGGATAATATTACCAACGAAGAATATTACAAAGGCTGGTCTACCGTTAGTCCTCAAAAACCGAGGATTTTCAGCGCCAATCTTTCTTATAACTTTTAGAGTTCAGGCTTATCTGTTTTTTTGATGAATAAAGGGAGGAAAAATATATTTAAAAAGTCCATAGGGAAAATACATCTATGGCTGGGTTTATTGTCAGGAATCATAGTTTTTATTGTTTCACTGACAGGCTGTATTTTTGTATTTAATCAGGAATTTACCAGCGTTTTTCGTAAAGATATACTTTATGTGAAACCACAGGAAAAAACAATTCCCCTTAGCCAGCTTTGGGAAAACACTCAACAACAAATAGGAAAAAACACAGAACTATTCTGGGTTAATACATCTAATAACTCTGAAAAAAGCTGGGTTTTCTATGCTTATAAACCCAACAATGATCCGGGTGCTATTACCTATTTTGAATCTTTAGATTACTACAAATCCGTTTATGTCAATCCTTATACCGGAGAAATCCTCCGGATTTATGATGAGAAAATGGATTTCTTCAATATTGTGAAAATGCTCCATTGGAGTCTTCTTCTGAAGGATGATTACGGAAAACCGATTGTGGGTTATGCAACCTTGATTTTTGTACTGATGCTGATTACAGGATTTATCCTTTGGTGGCCGAAAAACAGGGCAGCACGGAAACAACGGTTCTCTTTTAAATGGAAAAGCGGAATGTCCTGGAAACGGAAAAATTATGATATACATTCGATCTTAGGTTTTTATATCGGTTCCGTTGCTATGATTATTTCGCTAACCGGACTGGTTTGGGCTTTTACCTGGATGCAGTCTTTAGTGTACATCGTCGGTTCCCTGTCCCTCACTCCGCCGGATCTTTCTATTGCAACTTCCACCCATACCGAATCCCGGATTTTAGCTATGGATAAAGCCTTAGCTATTTCCAAAAAATTATATCCGGAGGCAAGTACTGTCACCCTTACCCCGCCTTTTACAGAGCCTGTTCCTCCTTTTACCAAATATGCCGTTATTTTAGTTTCCGTTCAGCAATATGACGGATTGTATTATGTACACCATCATCTTCAGTTTGACCAATACACCGGGGAATTACTCAAAAAAGAAGATTATCAGGATAAAAACTTCGGGGAAAAACTTATTGATGCCAATTACGATATTCATGTAGGTGCCATTTTAGGGTTTCCCGGAAAAGTCCTTGCTTTTATTGTCAGCCTGATCTGTGCTTCTTTACCTCTTACCGGATTTCTAATCTGGCGGGGAAGAAGGCGGAGAAAAAAACAATTTCACCCGATCCAATAAACTTCCCTCCAATAAAAAAATAAATAAAATCTATCACACTTTCTTTTCACCTGATATAAAGATAGTATATTTGTATTTAGAACAAATCTAAAGAAATACGAGTTAAAATGTTATCAATAAAAAATTTGCATGCAGAAATAGAGGGTAAGGAAATACTGAAAGGGATTGATTTGGAGATCAAAAAGGGAGAAATTCATGCCATTATGGGACCCAATGGAGGGGGAAAAAGTACGCTTTCCAATGTAATTACCGGGAGAGAGGAATACGAAGTGACCGAGGGGAGCATTTTATTTGAAGGAAAGGATTTACTGGAACTGGCACCGGAAGAAAGAGCCAATGCAGGAATTTTTATGTCCTTTCAATATCCTGTGGAAA
>JAVBRH010000320.1:0-2563 GCA_031548225.1 Apibacter sp. | reverse complement strand
CATAAGGGGACTTTTGCCTTTATTACCACCATGAGCCGGCCGTTTTGCGGAGATTGCAACCGGATGAGACTTACAGCCGACGGTAAAATGAAAAACTGTCTTTTCGGAAAAGAAGAATTTGATATTCTGGAAACTTTGAGAGAAGGAAAGGATATTAAACCTTTAATCCAAAAATGTTTGTTGAAAAAGCACGAAAAAATGGGAGGACAATTTGAAGATTTTAAAAAACTCAATCCCGAATACCTGAAAAACAGAAGTATGATAAAAATCGGAGGATAATTTTTTGTTTATCAATATGTCAAAAAAAACCTATTGAATTTTATGGAATATATCACAGTAAAAGAAGCCAGAAACATCATTCAAAAAGAAATTTTTCAAACGGAAATATCTGAACAATCTCTTATAGATGCTCAATATCAGTATTCCGCTGAGCCTGTTTTTGCTTCTATGGATGTTCCTTCATTCGATAATTCCGCAATGGATGGTTACGCTTTTGCTTATCAGGATTACGAAGATAAAAAAGAGCTCAGAGTTTGTTATACCATCCAGGCAGGAGATACGGAATTACCTGTTTTAAAATCGGGAGAGGCCGCCCGTATTTTTACCGGAGCCATGATACCGCAAGGAGCAGACACGGTAGTAATGCAGGAAAAAATAAAAAAAGAGAATGATATTATTTTTATAGAAGAACCTGCTTTCAGTAAAGGTCAGAATATCCGCCTGAAAGGTTCCCAATCTCAAAAAGGAGATTTACTGATTCCTGAAAATACGTTGATTACTTCCGGGGTAATAGGAATGCTGGCTGGATTCGGAATAGACCGGATAAAGGTGTTTTCCTGTCCAAAAGTTGGAATTATAGTTACCGGAAATGAATTGGCAGAAGCCGGAAAACCATTGAAAACAGGACAGATTTATGAAAGCAACTCCATTACCCTGCAATCTGCATTAAAAGATTTACATATTCAATCTTTACAAACAATAAAAGTAAGTGATGATAAAAAGTCAACATCCGAAGCCATAAAAACAATGATGGAAAAAGCAAACGTTTTACTGATTACCGGAGGAATTTCCGTAGGAGATTATGACTTTGTGAAAGAATCATTGCAGGAATTGGGTGTAAATCAGCTATTTTATAAAATACAGGAAAAACCCGGAAAGCCGCTATTCTTTGGAAAGAAAGAAAATCGTTTTGTCTTTGCCCTGCCCGGAAATCCGGCATCTGTACTTACCTGTTTTCACCAATATGTAAAACCTTTTCTGGAGGGACTCAAAGGAAGGCTCAATTTCTTTCAGGAAAAAAGCTCAGCCAGTTTATCCTCAGACTTTGATAAGAAAAACGACCTCACCAATTTTCTAAAAGGCAAAGTAGAAAACGGAGAAGTCCACATTTTATCATCGCAGGAATCTTATAAGATGGATTCCTTTGCACAGGCAAATTGTTTAGTAGAAATATCCGGAGAAAAAAGAAAAATCCCACAAGGAGAAAAAGTCACCCTATGGAAAATCTAAAAATAGAAGGACATATCTGGCTGGAAACCTCTACCGGATTAAAAATAGGGAAAGGAAGGGCTTTGTTGTTGGAACAGATCGAAAAAACGGGCTCCATAGCCGAAGCAGCAAGAAACACGGATATTCCTTACCGGAAAGCCTGGGGAATGATCCAGGAAATGAACAACTGCACCTCTTCCCCTCTGGTAATAAAAAGCCTGGGAGGAAAAGGAGGAGGGGGCTCCGTCTTAACACCTAAAGGAAAATCAGTACTTCAGGCATTTAAAAGAGCCGACCTGAATTTTGTACAATTTAAAAAAAGCAGTTTGTAGAAAATGGAAGCATATATTTTAGCAGGAGGAAAAAGTTCCCGGATGGGAGAAGATAAAGGGTTAAAGTTATTAAACGGAAAACCCATGATTCAATATGTTATAGAAGTAATTTTACCTTATTTTTCCGGGATAAAAATTAACACTGGAAATGTGAAGTATGCAGATTTAGGCTACGAACTGATTCCCGATACTATTCCGGAAAAAGGGCCTATGGGAGGTATTTATACAGCCCTTAAAAACTCTTCTACTACTGAGATATTCATTATAAGCTGTGATACGCCATTTATCACTCCTGCTGTTGTAAGCCATTTACTCAATCAACCACGAAACAATCATGCAATCGTTGCTTCCTACAATCAGGAAATACAACCTTTATTTGGAATTTATAACAGGAAAATCCTTCCGCTGATAGAAGAAAAAATGAATCAAAATCAATTGAAAATGAAGGGATTTTTACAGGAAATTCAGGCAGAAATAGTGGAAATGAATGAAATAGAAAAAAATCCGGTCTTTTTAAATATCAATACTAAAGAAGAATTTAAAAACATTGAAAACATATGAAAAATATAAAAGTGAAAATTTTTGGAAGACTAACGGACATCTTCAAAACAGAAGAATATTCGGTCAATGAAGTTTCTACTGTTTCGGAATTACAGGATAAACTGGAACAGGACTTCCCCAATTTAAAAACATATACTTATTTACTGGTAGTGAATAATTAAGTTGTACAAAAAAACGAATCC
>JAVBRH010000209.1:0-21824 GCA_031548225.1 Apibacter sp. | reverse complement strand
GTCCGTGAACAAGATGATAAACCGCGTTATGCAATTCGTTCCGTACTGAGTGAAGGTCGGAATGGCAGATTCCGCAATAAAGGATTTCTATTTCCACATCATGCGCTAACAAGACACGACGTTGTATATTTAACGCTTTCATAGGTGCATCAGCGGCTACCGCCCCAAATGCTTTGGTATTTTCCATATTTATTCTTTTTTTATTTTTTCAGGTTTTTATACTCTTCGTCAGTTACAGGACCATACCATGTTGGCGCTCCTGCATCAACTTTGGTTGTTATACCGATGTGTGTAAATTCGCTGTCGGCGGTGGCGCCGTGCCAGTGTATTACGTCCGGTTTGATTTCAACCACATCTCCTTTTTTCAATAGACGAACAGGTTGTCCTTTTTCCTGATAATAGCCTTCGCCGGAAGTTACGAGTAATAATTGTCCGCCCGGATGACTATGCCAATAGTTTCGCGTTCCGGGTGCAAAGATTACATCATAAACCGAAGTATTGAATGTATTATCGGTATCCGCAACCAACATTTGCACCCATGCGTCACCAGTAAAATTAGCGGCGGCTTTTTCTCCTTTCGGAAAGATTCTTACGTTTTCCATATCTTTTGTTTTTTAATGTTTATTGTATATATAGCAAGAACCATACAGTATTTATTATTTTTACTATGAATTGATTTATAACCCTGTTCTTTTTTCCAGTTCTTCAGGATAACGTGCCCCTGCGATTTTTATCTTCTCCACTGTCCACCGAGACAAAAGCTGGTGCGGGTAACGGACTGTGATAATACCACGTTACCGCCCGCTGGAGGCAGAACGGCAGTTGGCGGTAGTTTCGTCAAGTTTATCATAGAATTTTCTTTACATTTTCAGTTAGATCTATTGCAAATTTGTCAACGTCTTTATAAAGCTCCTTTTTATCTGGATAAGGATTATGAAGTGCAACTGTTGGTAATTCTGCTTCAAATATTTTATTCATATAGTCCATTTCTTCTGGATATTTGTAGAAAAGTTTACCTTTAGGATAGTTGTTCTCTTTTTGCCATAATTCAAATTCTACCGAGAAACAAGCATGTTTTGGTGGTGTAATGTGATTAAATAAATCCTGATTTACAATCCGTGCAAACCGATATAGCCCGTGTATTTCTGATGCAAAACATTTGGCAAGCTTATTGGTAAGTTTGCCTACAGAATGCTCCATTTTTTGGTAAGCAAAACATAACTCTTGTAAACAGTTACTTGCTTCTTTCTCGTCCATATTTACTAGGGCTTTGAAATATAATACAACGTATTTTTCCCAAAGTGTAATTTTTTTTACAAGAAATTCGTCCGCCTTTTTTAATGCTTCATCTTTCAGTTCAGTCTCTTTGAAATAAAGCACTTTTAATAAATTGACAGCAACCTCTGTATAATAGGTACCTTTAGAATGTTGTAAACTTCTTGGGAAGAAGTGGTCAATAACTTCAAAGTCATTACAAGAAAATGAATTCGTAGCAGATAATAAAACATTACAATGGTCAGTCCCACTCGCTGTCATTCCACGGTCTAAGAGTTTCTGTCGTGAAGTCTGGTACAGGACATCATTTAGCAATCCATAATCGAGTTTTTGAAAAGCAATATAAAATCCAAAATCACTCGTTGTATCTAATAAGCTTACATAAGATTTTGTCTTTTTAATTTCATCTTCTTTGTCTTTTAAATACTTTTCATAAGATTTCTTATCCCATGCATAAAATTCGTCCCAAGTTCTTGGGGGATAATAATAACCCCATTTTTTAAAACATTCTTCTGCTATCTCTTCATAGAGTTTTACGAACTGTTTAGCATTTTTCATATCTGCTTTATTTTTATATGATTTTCTGTTTATTTTTACTCACTTCGTTCAATTACCGCCAACGTTTCCACAGCTGCTTTCGAGCAGATTTTCGGACGCGTCACTGTTCACCAAAACGAAACAAAGGTAAGCACCACATATCACCTTACCCAGTTGGGTGTTCGGCATTCTTGTCATTTCGTAAATAATTCAATGTCCTCTAATGTGTCAGCAATAGTACCTGCAATTTGTTTGTCTTGTTCCATGTATAATCTAAGGAAAGGAACTACTTTTTCCTTGTCTATTGTCGAATGTATTCGTACCAAATGTCCCAAGCAAGTTACTGC
Organism: Apibacter sp.; assembly: GCA_031548225.1. Taxonomy (GTDB): domain Bacteria; phylum Bacteroidota; class Bacteroidia; order Flavobacteriales; family Weeksellaceae; genus Apibacter. The sequence continues at coordinate 19,665 of JAVBRH010000209.1, read as the reverse complement.
TAATCGTCTAATGTCTTCTTTCAGTTTCTTGTTCTCTATAAGCGAAATACATTCATCTTGTACTAATTTCCAATCGTCAAAGTTGAAACTCAAGTACAATAAAATATCTGTTGCAGATTTCATATTCTCCGAATGAAGAATTTTAATTGCTTCTCCGTTTATTCTACCTTCTGTCCACTCTACAAAAGTTTCTGTTCCGTTAACTTTCCCACTGAAAGAGCCTTTTGCTTTGATTATCGGCACTTGTGATTTTATGTAATTATCAAAGACAAGTTGATTTTGATAATTCTGCTCCGCTTTTCTCCACTCTTCAAAATCTGTATCTATTGTTACAAACTCTTCAAACGATTTTGTTATTCTCCCTTTAGCATATTCTACCGCATGAGGAATTTTCGTCTCCTTGTGAGTCGCCACCCAATTAAGCCAATAATTCCAAAGGTTTCTGCTGAGCACAAAAATGTCTTCAGGTAAAGGTGTTAACAGAAACTCATTTGTCCAATCGTCTTGTTCGTCCGAAAAAATATTTGTATAATAAAACACTCGACCATTATAATCAGCTGTTCCCTCAATAATGGTCATGTCCCAATAATTGTCAACACTATATACTTTTTCTTTCATTATATTTACTCTTCATTGATTCTCACTCATTCTAACCACACACTAATCATAGTTTAAATCAATGAATTCTACTAGTTTTAATGAATTTACTTCATCCTGTAATTTTTTCGTCCATAGTTCTACCCACCTCGTATTATCAGCATTTTCCACAAAAATATCAAATGAAAATGTTCCTTCTAAAATATCATATAGCACAAGCAGCTCATTTGAAGCCCATGACAATCCAGACTCCAAATAATCTCCGTCCATCATTTGTGAGAATTCAATTTTTTTCTCTGGATGCTGTGCTGACATACCAGCTTCATCCTCATGAGTAATTATATATCCATTTTCCTGAAAATGTTTTTTAAGTTTGTTGTATACTTCCACTGTTGTCATGCGTTTTTTGAATCTAATAATTTCATTTTTGTTGTCATTTCGTTTCCTGTTGCAATTAAAGCGTCATGATGGTTAATGCAAATCAACCATTTGTATTTTTTCGAGACTAAGAACAGTTCGTCAAACCAAGTCTCATCAATAATTATTTGTATTGCTTCAACTTTTCCCTCGTAAAACCAAAATTTTTCGCCTTCGTTTATTGTCTCATTTGCAAAATACCATACAATTTCGTCTTTATCGACAAGGTGGTGTAAGTATGTTTCAGGTCTCTCTTTCAAGTCAGAAATTATATAATAATCATGTTTCAAATTCGACCATAGCCAAGCAGGTCTTTGAGTCGGATGCGATAATTGGCAAAATGTCTGATAAATTTTTTCTTCTATATTTTTCCAATTTTCATGGATTGAGAGAGAATGAAAATCTTCTTCTTTAATTCCTTTTTCTCTAATAACATTTGCTATTTCCATTCTCAAGGAAGACCATTCTTTGCCCAATACACTTCTATTTTTTCGAGTTCTCACGTATTCTCTATTTCATTATTATTTTTTGCTCACTTTACGAGTTGCCACCAACGTTCCACGGTTGCTAACGGCGGGTATTGCGGGGGCTTCACTTCCCACCAAGACAAATGGTGGCGCGGGTAACGGACGGTACCCCCGCTTGAAAGCAGACTGTGAATTGGGTGGCATTTTATTCATATTCAAAGTCTGCATCACTCATAAAATTGATATACCCCCTTTGTCTCCCATATTGTGCCATTAAATCTTCAAGTTGTTTTTGATACACAGGTTTAAGTGAAAAAATATTTATTTTCTCAATATGTTTATTTTTGAATACAGGAATGAAATCTTCGGGTTGCTGTAACTTTACTTCATTAAAACAGAATTCTTTAAGTGAAGTTGTTTTTGAAAATTCCTTAAAATCCCGAATGGACTTCATTGAATTCATTACAATTCGTCGTAACTTAGACAATTTCTCAATATTTGGAAAAATCGTGGGATTGTTCACTGTCTGTAAATAGATAAATTGCAGTCCTGTCATTTGGCTGAGTATATCTAAGGTTTGAAGTTTTGCAGGTTTGTATAAAACCAATGCTTTTACTTGTGTCATATTGGCTAACGGCTCATAATCCTCAATGCCACAAGCGTCCAATCGCACTTTCGTTAGCGATTTTTGTTGAGCAATAAAATCAATACTGTCAAGTTTTGCTACCGATCGCAAAGAAAGTTCTTCCAACTGTTTGAACTGCGGAATTATTTTTAATAATCCTTTGTTATACCGCTCTATTTGTAAGAATCTAAGATTTTTGAAATTCGTAATTGGTGAAATATCCCATTTAGCACTTTTATTTTCATCTGTTCCCAAATACAGTGTTTCAATCGGTGATTTTAGTGTTTCGAAAAAATCAAAATTCTCATGATTGCGCACATAAAACACCAATATTTTCAACTGTTTCAATGCTGTCAACTGTTCTATGTTTTTGACATTATGCGATTCTATTGATAAATTCTGCACATTGGGTAGGTATTGCAAAAAATCTAAGTCGGTTTCTATACCACTATAAATCCTTAATCCAATTTCAGGCTTTTGTTTAAATACAGTATCGTTAAGTCGTTTCCACGCATTGGCTGTAAGTTTTTGCCCAAAGAAGTCAACTTGAACCCTATCTGTATTTTGCGATAATATTTCGGCAATTTTCTCATCTGTTATTTCTTTGTCTTCCCGGAATGAAAAGAAGACTTTATTTGCAATCCAACTTCCCATGATATTTTTATTTTAATGTGGGTTCGACATAATTATTAAGTGTAATTATTTGATTTTCACATCGAACTCAGGTTATTTCTTTTGTTTGTTTTACATTTATACTGTCCACTGATGCCAAAGGTAATTCAGACGGTAAAATCTAAAAAACACAACTTTAGGGACCGTTGGATGTTCAACATTTTCCATTCATTTATCAGCTTGTACTTCTCTACAAATAGCAATATGTTTTGTGTCTCGCAAATATATCCAAAAGTAGTTTTCGCTGTGTTCTACAATTTGTGGATATTTTCCAACACCTCTTGGAAAGTTAATGTCTAATAATTCCTTTGATTCGAGTGCGAACAATTTCTGTTTTCCTTTCCACTCGTCACTTTGAAATACAGGTGTCAAGAATGCAAACTTTTGTGATGAACTAAAAACACCATTTACACCTCGTTTCTTTTGGTCAATTAAATGTAAATTTCCACTATCAAGTATGGTTTCTACAATTTCGCCTTTTTTTGTGGTTTTAACAATTCCGTAATAGTCCATTCCCCATTTATTTACCGAAGTAATTTGCCCACCCGACGTGAAGATAAAAACATTTTCGCCTTTTGTCATTATGCTATCAATTTTAGGCGGATTTTTCTCGTCATGATGAGCAAGAAGTCTTTTTGTTTCAAGATTTGTCCAACTTTCCCATTTCGCCTTTTGCTTTTCAATATTCAAATTTAAAAATGCAAAATAACGGACTTCGTTTCCGCTAAAAACTGTATGTTGGAAACAAACAGGAAGTATATCATTATTACTTATCGGATTCGGATAGCCAAGGCGAGTTTTGGCAGGCAAAATCTGTTGAAAAAATTTTTTGTTTTCAATCTCGATTTTTATAGGATTGATGTCAATTGTTTGATAATAAAATAGTTCGTTCTGGTTTTTAATAATGCCAAAACCTCCTCCTTTTGAGAACAAAACAGGTCTATCATCCGTTTTCAAAAATGTCTCAAGATAATTTAATGGCAAATATCTCATTTCTTCAAGACCAATGAAAAGTAGGGCATAATTATCATTATCATCAATTATCAATGAAATTGATGTTTCATCATTCAACACAACACAACTTATGAAAGATTGAATGTTGTCTAGCTCATACTTTTTTACTAATTCTAATTTCATTTTACTTGTTCTTTGTTATGACTTTTTCGTAGTATCTCATGGCACTGCCAACTCATTATAGATTACACTTAGGCAATGTTCATTTGTTTACCTACTCTGAAATGATCTCAATATTCCACAAAAAAACAGTATATAAATATACAACAAAATCAATAGACAAACATCAGAATTAATAATCCTTTAAAATGAAAAACCGCAGTAAATCAATTGTTTACTGCGGTTCCTCTATTATTAGTAATCGTTCTTAAGCTACTTTATTTCACTTCTTCAAAATCCACATCTTCTACATTATCTCCTCCCTGATTAGTACCTCCTGTAGCTTGTTCTCCTCCGGCCTGAGCACCTGCACCTGCATCGGCTCCTCCGGTCTGACCTGCTTTATAAAGGTCTTCGGAAGCAGCTGTCCAGGCTGTATTTATCTTCTCCATAGCTGTATCAATAGCCGGAATGTCTCTACTTTCATGAGCTTTTCTCAATTCTGCCAAAGCATCTTCAATAGGCTGTTTTTTATCTGCCGCTAATTTATCTCCAAATTCTTTCAATTGTTTTTCAGTCTGGAAAATCATGGTGTCGGCAGCATTCAGTTTATCTACTTCTTCTTTACGTTTTTTATCTGCTTCTGCATTTGCCTCCGCTTCTTTTTTCATTTTTTCAATTTCGGCATCACTTAAACCTGAAGAAGCCTGAATCTTGATGGATTGTTCTTTTCCTGTTCCTTTATCTTTTGCTGATACGCTTAAAATACCGTTCGCATCAATATCAAAGGTTACTTCAATCTGAGGAACTCCTCTCGGTGCCGGCGGAATGTCCACCAAATCAAATTTTCCGATTTCTTTGTTGTCATTGAACATCGGTCTTTCTCCCTGCCCTACACGAATAGTTACAGCCGGTTGATTATCTGCTGCGGTAGAAAATGTTTCTGATTTTTTGGTAGGAATGGTAGTATTGGCATCTATCAATTTGGTAAATACTCCTCCATAAGTTTCAATACCTAAGGAAAGCGGAGTAACATCCAATAATAATACGTCTTTTACATCTCCGGTTAACACTCCTCCCTGAATAGCGGCTCCTACGGCTACCACTTCATCCGGATTCACTCCTTTGGAAGGTTTTTTTCCGAAGAATTTTTCCACTTCTTCCTGAATAACCGGAATACGGGTTGAACCTCCTACTAAAAGAACCTCATCAATATCGGAAGTTTTTAATCCTGCATCTTCCAACGCTTTTTTACAAGGCTCCATGGATCTTCTTACCAAATCTGCTGCCAATTGTTCAAATTTAGCACGGGTCAGGGTTTGAACCAGGTGTTTAGGCCCTGAAGCGGTGGCAGTTATATAAGGAAGATTGATTTCTGTCTGGGTGGTGGAGGACAATTCTATTTTTGCTTTCTCGGAAGCTTCTTTTAATCTTTGCAAGGCAATAGGATCTGCTTTTAAATCTACACCTTCCGCTGATTTAAACTCATTAGCCAGCCAGTTGATAATCACATCATCAAAGTCATCTCCTCCCAAATGGGTATCTCCATTAGTGGATAATACTTCAAATACTCCATCTCCTAAATCCAGGATTGATATATCAAAAGTACCTCCTCCTAAGTCATATACGGCTATTTTTTGATCTTTATGAGCTTTATCTAATCCGTAAGCCAATGCCGCAGCAGTAGGCTCGTTAATAATCCTTTCTACTTTTAATCCGGCAATTTCCCCTGCTTCTTTGGTTGCCTGTCTTTGTGCATCATTGAAATAGGCAGGAACGGTGATTACCGCTCTGTCCACAGTTTCTCCCAAAAAGTCTTCAGCCGTTTTTTTCATTTTCTGAAGGATCATAGCGGAAATTTCCTGTGGAGTGTACATTCTTCCGTTAATATCTACTCTCGGAGTATCTCCGTCTCCTTTCACTACTTTGTACGGAACTCTGGAAACCTCATTGGCATCGGAAGAATACTTGGTTCCCATAAATCTTTTTATTGAGTAAACCGTATTTTGCGGATTAGTAACTGCCTGCCTTTTCGCAGGATCACCTACTTTTATTTCTCCGTCTTCCACAAAAGCTACTACCGAAGGAGTAGTTCTCTTACCTTCCGCATTAGTAATAACAGTCGGATCACTTCCTTCCATTACTGCTACGCAAGAATTGGTTGTACCTAAGTCAATACCTATAATTTTACTCATATTTATATTTTTTGCTTTGTTACTAATTATTGATTATTACTAATTAAAATTTCTTATTTGTCATGTTTCAATGATTATGCCATGGGATATTTTATTGAGTTTTGTCAGATTTTACTATTTTAAATCTGACAGAATGACAAAAATTTATTCTATATAATGAAGCTAATTATATATACTTAAAGTGTATTGATACTTATAAATTGGTAATAATTAGGTAATTATCGAACTAAAATCATTCCTTCTAATGGCGGATAGCCAACTAGTAATTTTTAGCCAGATTCCTCTTTCATCGGAAAGACAAAATTGAAAAAATTGTCATCCTAAAAAACAAATGTACTTTACAAGTATAGTCTATAGTGAAGCAAAGAAACTTTAACAATCCACAATCTCCGGATAAAAATTCTTTATTGAGTTACTACGCATAGTTGATTATCTAAATTCACCCGGGCAGATTTACCATCCGCCACCTCCGCCGCCGCCGCCGCCGCCACCGGACGATCCACCACCGCCGCTTCCTGAACTCCAACTGCCTCCGGATGATGAATTAGAATTAGGATTTACTTGTGCTGAACTAACCGAAGATGTAAACGAATCAGTAAAAGAGGCACTGGAAAAATGCCCTGTTGAAAATGTTCCTACGCCACCATACCATTCCGGAGAGTAATTAACCTGCCTTAATATACTGTCAAATTTCTTCCCCCATTCATTTTCCACGTCTAAGGCTATAGCATAAGGAAGCAGTTTTTCAAAAAGTTCCGGGGTATGTTCCGGGGGATTCAACACGTTTAGCCTGTGTTCTTCTGCTGTTTTCAGGTACATCCTGAAGCCCTCTATTTCTGCACTGGTCTTAGTTCCCAATTCAGTAGGAGCTTTTATCAAATATACATACACTCCATATCCTGCAAGCATTAAAATAACAAACAAAACCGGAAAGACCGCTTCATTCGTCATATTAAAGACGGAAATGAAAAGAGGTGATGAAAATCCCAATCCCCAAACTATCAGAAAAATCCCAATGCACCCTCTTATCTTCACTCCCAATGTAGCCACTCCGATTCCTATTGTTGCAAAAAGTATTGCAACAAAAAAAACCATATCAAACGTTTCTCCACCAATAGATATTAAATAAAGAATTGAAGTAATTATCATTAATACAGCTCCCCAAAGTGCATATTTAGCATTGTTAAGATAGTAATCTTTTATAGCCCATTTTGTTCTCAATATGTTATTTAATTTGTCACTCGTCTTGGAAAAACGGGCATGATTTTTATCTGAAACACTTATATTTTCTCTTTTGGAAAAAAGAGTATTGTACACTTCTTCTTCATCTTCTGTCAACTCTTCATGTTTTTCCGTTAATTTTTTCAGATCATACTTTTTTTTAGAAGTTTCCTCTATGCGAAGAGCCCGTTTTACAGCCAAACCTACAAGAGAAGCGGTAAAGTTTTTATTATCATATTCCTTTTTATATAAATACCTTATAACCGCAGGCGACCAGCCGTTGGGAGGAGTAAAAGCGGCTACGACTACTTGTTGTTCCGGATCCCTTCCTACTTTTCTCCAGGTAAAAAAATAATATCCGCCTATAAATAGTATTCCCAATAAAGCACTTAAATATTGTTTGCTTTTTTCCCAAAAGGCTTCTATAGCTGTAGGGGGAGGAGGACGTTTTATCAATCCTCTGGGAAATGAAACTGCAATGGTAAATCCTTCTTTTTCAGATAAGGAATGATTGGCTGAAATTTCAATAATTCCATCGTGTTCACTGGCAGAACAATCTTTTTCTGTGGATCCCTGAACTCCGGTATAACAAGCTGTATTTATAGCATGGGCACCTTTCGGAAGATGCAGGGATGCTGAGGCTTTTTCTATTCTAAATTCCCATTCATTTCCTGTTACATTCCAATAAAGTTCATCAAAATCATCAAAAAATCCTACATGTCCCCTGCTTTGATAGGTAATTGCATAGGTATATACTCCCGAAGATAAAAAAACATTTTCATCCCCTATATAAATCTCCCGATATCCATCTTTGACTTTTTCTTTGTAATGTTCGTCCTCTCCGTTTTTTTTAACGGAAAGCACTTCTATATCCACCTTTTTTCTATTCCCGTCTTTATCTTTCCGGTATATGGGAATTTTTCTGAAAATTCCTCTTTTTATTGAATATCCATCCGCATATACGGTAATATTTTCAGTGACTTTTACCAGCCCTGTAGAATCTATGAATATATCACTGTGAAAATTAATAATCCGTTCGGAATGATCGTCTGTTTCGTAATGATCAAAGGAAGAAGTATCAGACTCCTGTCCATAAAAAACACAAGAAATAAGCAGAAACAGGAGAGTTAACGTACTTCTCCCAAAAACTCCGCATTTTAGTACCTGCACCAATTTCACTACAAATTTTTATTTAAATGAACTTTATACTTTTAAAAACTTTTGTTGTTAAAACGATACCTTAGGCACCCCTTTTTCATCAGACGAAATATTGAAAAATTCTCCTTTCTGGAAACTAAACATTCCTACTAACATATTAGCAGGGAATTGTTCCATAAAGGTATTGTTTTCCCTCACAGTTCCGTTATAGTAGCGACGGGAAGATTCCAATTCATTTTCCAAATCTGCCAACTGCTTTTGTAATTGTTGAAAATTCTCATTGGCTTTTAATTCCGGATAATTTTCAGCGACAGCAAATAAATTAGTCAGGGCTTTTCCCAGCATTGACTCTGATTCTGCCTTATCCTGAGGTGATTTTGCCTGCATGGCCTCTGAACGATATTGAGTAATCTGTTCAAAAGTAGTTTTTTCGTGAGTTGCATATCCCTTAACTGTTTCCACCAGATTAGGGATTAAATCGTGTCGTTTTTTAAGGAATACATCTATGCCACTCCAGGCATCCAGCATACGATTTTTATTGGCTACCATTTTATTGTAGAGGAACATCAAATATCCTCCCAATAAGACAAAAAGAACTAAAAGAATAATAAGTACAGTCATCGACTAATATTTAATTTACATTACACAAATATAACATTTTTTTATCTGAGAAATAGTATATTTCGTTTACGGCTCTAAAATTCATTAATGAAATGCAGTTTCACGGAAGGGTATTTATCCTGAGTCATGGTTATACTAAAGGCAGAATCCGCCAAAAAAACCAATTGTCCGAATTTATCCCTTGCCAAAAATTTTTGTTTCACTCTTTTAAACTCCAAAAACTCCGCCGATTTTTCATCGTCGCATTCCACCCAGCAGGCTTTATGGATACTTGCCGTTTCATAACTGCATTTAGCGGAATATTCATGCTCCAGACGATACTGAATTACTTCAAACTGGAGGGAACCTACGGTTCCGATAATTTTCCGGTTGTTTATTTCCAGCGTAAACAACTGTGCCACTCCTTCATCCATCAACTGATCGATTCCTTTTGCCAACTGTTTGGTTTTCATCGGATCTTCATTATTAATATATCGGAAATGTTCCGGTGAGAAAGACGGTATTCCTTTGAAATTAAGCTTTTCTCCTTCTGTCAGGGTATCTCCTATCCTGAAATTTCCGGTATCATGCAACCCTACAATATCTCCCGGAAAACTTTCGTCCACTACCTCTTTTTTATCGGCAAAGAAAGCTGCCGGACTGCTGAATTTCATCATTTTATCCTGACGGACATGGAGGTAGTTGGTATTTCTTTTGAAAGTTCCTGATACTATTTTTATAAACGCCAGTCTATCCCTATGTTTGGGATCCATATTGGCATGTATTTTGAATATAAAGCCTGTGAAATCGGTTTCTTCCGGTTCTACCAGCCGGATGTCGCTCATTTTGGGAAGTGGATTGGGTGCAATTTCTACAAAGGCGTCCAGTAATTCTTGTACTCCAAAATTATTTAACGCAGAACCGAAAAATACCGGTTGTAAATTTCCTTCCAGATATTCTTTTTTAGAAAATTCCGGATATACGGAAGTAATCAATTCCTGCTCACTTCTTAAATTTTCTGCCGCCTTCTCTCCTATCAGTTCATCTACCAAAGGATCAGCAATATCTTTAATCTCCATACTCTCTCCTACTTTTTGCTTTTTCTCCTCTGTGAAAAACTTCAGGTTTTTCTCCCACATATTATATATTCCCTGAAAATCCAGTCCCATACCAATAGGCCAGGAAAGCGGGGTTACCCGTAACTTGAGTTTTTGCTCCACTTCATCCAGTAAATCAAATGCGTCTTTTCCTTCCCTGTCCAGTTTATTAATAAAAACCAGCATAGGAATGTTTCTCATTCTACAAACTTCCACTAATTTTTCTGTCTGTTCCTCCACTCCTTTTGCCACATCAATCACTACAATTACGGAATCTACGGCCGTCAGCGTTCGGAAGGTATCTTCTGCAAAATCCTTATGTCCGGGAGTATCTAATATATTGATTTTCTTTCCTTTGTATTCAAATGCCAATACGGAAGTAGCTACAGAAATCCCTCTCTGACGTTCAATCTCCATAAAGTCAGAAGTAGCTCCTTTCTTTATTTTATTACTTTTAACCGCTCCGGCTTCCTGAATAGCTCCCCCGAATAATAATAACTTTTCAGTTAAAGTTGTTTTTCCTGCATCCGGGTGAGAGATAATTCCAAAGGTTTTCCGCCTGTGAATTTCTTTTTCTAAAGTAGTACTCATGTAAGTTCCAATAAAATGTCTGCAAATATAAAATTTTATCATGGAACAACAGGATAATGGAACAATTCAATAAAAAATTAACAAATATTAAAATAATTCAATTTAATAATATACAAACTTACTTATTTTTATTATTTTCCTAATTATTATCATTTATTGAAAAATTTTTATTACATTTATAGAATGTCCAAAACCTATTTTGATTCTTATTATTTAAACTTTACTATATGAAGATTTTAGTTATTGAAGATGAATCCGATTTAAGAAAAGTGATCCGGAAATCTCTGGAAAAGGAATTATATATAGTTGAAACTGCCCCTGATTACCGGACAGGATTGGATAAAATCATTTCTTTTGATTATGATTGTATTTTATTGGATATTCTGCTGCCGGACGGAAACGGAATCGATTTACTCAAAGAAATAAAAAAAGAGGGAAAAGAGGATTCTGTGATTATTATTTCCGCTAAGGATTCTATTGATGATAAGGTTATCGGATTGGAACTGGGAGCTGACGATTATCTTACCAAACCCTTTCACCTGGCAGAACTTCATGCCCGGATAAAATCGGTTTTAAGAAGAAATAATCATAACGGACAACCCATGGTTGAATGGAATAATGTAAGTTTATCTCCTGAAAATCGTTCCGTCTCTGTGGATTCTCAACCCATTGATTTAACAAAAAAGGAATTTGACTTACTGTATTATTTCATTATTAACCCTAACCGTCTGATTACTAAAACTTCTATTGCCGAGCATATTTGGGGAGACTACATGGATGAAGCGGATAATTTGAATTTCGTTTATTCGCAGGTAAAAAACTTACGGAAAAAGTTAAAGGATCATCAGGCAGATATTACTATCCAGGCTGTTTATGGAATAGGGTATAAGATGACCTGAATTTATTATTTATTATGAGATTACACTACTATACTCTTAAATATCTGACTCTCGCCCTTCTCATTATTATAGCTATCTGGGCTGCTCTTTTTTATGCTTATATTCTGGATGAAGTGTATGACAATATTGATGACGGACTTAGAAATTCGAAAATAGAAATTATTAAAGAGGCTTACAAAAATCCTGAGATTCTTAATACCCGGAAATTTGGTATTAATCATTTCCGGATCACCCCGCTGCCTCCGGGAAATTATTCTTCTAAAAATCAGATTACAAACACCTTGGAACATTGGGAGACCGATGCTGACGATGAGAACGATGAGCCTATCCGGATACTGACTACTGCTTTTTATGATGTAGAGGAAAAACCTTACAAACTTGAGATCAAAACTTCCATGATCGAAAAAGACGATCTTCTGGCTGATTTAGGTATAGCTTTGATAAATCTATATTTCATGTTAATAATCAGCATATTCGCTTTAAATTATTTTTTACTCAAAAAAGCATGGAAATCGTTTTATAATCTGTTGCTGAAATTGAAAAACTATACTCTCGGTTCCCAGGAAAAATTTATATCTCCTGATACTAAAATCAAAGAATTTCAGAACCTGGAACAGGTAATAGAAAAAATGGTACAACGAAACGAACACACTTTTTCCCTGCAAAAACTTTTTATTTCCAATGCTGCTCATGAACTTCAAACTCCTTTAGCTATTTCGATCAACAAATTGGAACTTCTGGCAGAAGATCCCGGAATCACAGAAAGTCAAATGAAAGAAATTTCTTCCATTAATGATAGTTTAAACCGATTAGTGAGACTGAATAAATCCCTGGTTATGCTTACTAAAATCGAAGTCAGCCAGTTTGCAGAAAAAGAAAATATACTGTTCAATGAATTTATTAAAAACAGCCGGGATGATTTTTCAGATTTAACTATACACAAAAACATATCCGTTTCCATTGAAGAAAAGGGGAAGTTTGAATTTGAAATGGATAAGGGGCTAGCCATTATACTGATCAACAATCTGTTTAAAAATGCTATTGTTCACAATTACTCTTCCGGGACTATTAGTTTCCTCATTACCGATTCCTATTTTATTATACGGAATACCAGTACCCTGCCCGCCTTAGATCCTGACCAGATTTTCAATCTGTTTTACAAGAACGCAGGCAATTCACAATCCATCGGGTTAGGGCTTGCTTTAGTAAAGAATATTATTAACAGATATCCGGATTTATCTATCGAGTATTATTTTGATGGAATGCAAAACTTTAAAGTTTCAAGAGTCTATTAATTAAAGTTTTAATAATCTATTACTTATTCCTAATTCTTTCCTAAATCTTGTTTTATTTTTATCTTATAATTATTAACCTATAACAAGTATCCTATTTTATGTATGCCATTATTTATTTGTGTATCCGCTAAGGAAAAACGCACCAAATTTCATCAATAAAAACATTAAAAAACTAATACAAAATGAAAAAATTATTTTTAATTCTGGGACTTATCTCCCTTACCACTCTTAGCTTTATTGCTTGTAATAGCGATAATGATGACAATAATCATGGGCAATCAACAATGTCCCCTGATTCCCTGCCTGTATCCGCAAAAAATCTTGTATCCACATACTTCAGCGGTATTTCCATAAAATCAGCATCTCAAAGTTCTTCTCCCAACATATACAATTCCGTATATAAAGCATTATTGACTAACGGATTTGAAATAGATTTTGATAAAAATGGAAACTGGACCGAGATTGAAAGTGAACACAATCAGGCAATTCCTGAAAACTTTTTGTCCGGGGAAGTTCCTGAAATTCTTGATTATGTAAAATCCAGTTATCCTTCCAATTGGATAGTTGCCATTGAAAAAGAGCATTATGGATATTCCGTGGAATTAAACAATGATCTTGACTTGATCTTCAATCAAAATCGGGAGTTTGTAGGTATTGATGTGGATAATGATGACAATGAAACTGTTATCTCCTATACTTCTTTACCTCAGGCTGCACAGAATTTTGTGACAACTAATTTTGCCGGATCCCAATATGTTACGGTAAAAAAGGAAACAGAAGCTGGTAAGACCTCTTATAAAGCATATTTATCCACTGGATATAAAATAGAGTTTGATTCTGCAGGAAACTGGACTGAAATTGAAAGTAAAACAAATTCAGACATTCCCGGGACTCTTATTCCTGCCAATATAAAAACTTATATTTCCACCAACTATGCAGGATATACCATCACAGGCATAGAAAAAGAAGTATATGGATATAATGTAGAGATAGTAAAAGGAGTTTCTGATATAGACCTGAAATTTGATCCTAATGGAACTTTTTTAGGAATTGATCATTAAATAATATTTACTGTCCTGATAAATAAAAAGGAGATTACAGTTATGTAATCTCCTTTTTATCTATATACAATTTTTTAAGATTTATTTTATATAAAATACAGACAGCCCTCTGTCTACCGGGTTAGGACTTTCTTTAGTAAAAAACATTATTAACAGATATGCGGATTTATCTATCAAGTATTATTTTGAATTAATACAAAACTTTAAAGTTTCATTAGTCTATTAATTAAATTTTAATAATCTATTATTTATTCCTAATTCTTTCCTAAATCTGTTTTTACCTTTACTTCATAATAAAAAACAATTATGAAACTAAGTAAACCCATAATCGGAATTGGAATAGCTATAATGATTTTATCTACGGCTTTCCTAAATGCTCAGGATGTTGTAATCACCAAAAACGAACTTCCCGGGAACGCGAAAAACTTCATTAATAAATACTTTGGAGGTGAAACTATTGCTTATGTCAAAAAAGACAAGGATTTGCTTTCGGTTGAATATGACGTGAAATTTTCCAGTGGAACAGAAATACAATTTGATTCTGACGGAATTTGGGAAGAAGTTGACGGAGGACATCGGGCCATTCCCACCGGGTTTATCTCAAAAAAGGTGGTGAACTATATTAATAAACAATTTCCGGGTGCATAAATTTACAAAGCTGAGAAAAAATCTTTCGGACAACAGGAATTTAAAACTTCCAGTGGGCTTGAATTAATATTCAACTCATCCGGAGAATTTATAAAAGTAGATGATTAGAATAAATTAACGAACAAAACAAACTAAAAAACTTTAATTAAGGACAAGATGATTATTTTTCATTTAAAGCAAAGAGGCTGTCCGAAAGCTCCATCAAATTAGCTCAATTGTGAATTGCTCTTGCTTCTTTGAGCTGTACAGATATTATCTTGAACTTTAACTTTTCGGGCAGCCTCTTTTTCATTATTTAATTCATCCGCCTAATCTTAAAAATTCTATTTTTGTATTCTTATCAAGCAAAAATATGATGATCAATTTAAAACAAGCGGTTATTTCAAAATTAACCCTGCAATCGGTTGGAAATAAACTACGGGAAGAAAAAAACATCTATGCGGGAGATTTATTCCATCTTACGGAGAAAGAAGAGGAAGAAATGCAGCCTTTTTTTATATCCCCCTTCAAAAATCAATCGGAATTTTATCAATTTACCCATTATACTCAGGACATCAACTTTAATGTTCTATATTCTTTATGTAAAGAAGTTTTTGAGGGATCTTTAGACTTTGTCAAATTTTCCGATAAAGTTTTGGATCACCTGCTGGAACGTTCCAACCACCCACAAATTAAAAACGGAGAAATATTTATCGCCTTATTCGAAGAAATTGACATTAGCCAGGAATCGAAAATCTCAGGGATTGGTATTTTCAAGCTGGAAAATAAAAACAAATTCCTCCGGTTCAAGCATACGGATATTGTGGAATGTGCCATCCAAAAAGGCTATCGGCTGGATGCTTCAATAGACAAGGGATGTCTGATACTCAATGCTCAAAAAGACAACGGCTATCTTATCCTGGCTCACGATGATGCCCATGTGGAATCCGAATACTGGAAAAAATCCTTTCTGGAAGTAGATTACATAAAAAATGACGCTTACCAGACCAAAAACTACATCCGGATGCTTTCCGAATTTTCCCAACAGATCATTCTCGAAGAAAAAGGAAAAAAAGCCCAGACAGAATTTATCGGAAACTGTCTGCAACTTTTCAATACCAATGAGACCATTACGGAAGAACTTCTGGAAAAGGAACTTCTGGAAAACTACGACATTGTGAAGGAGTTTAAAGACTATAAAAAAGAATATGAAGAAAATTCCGATATCCGGTTTTCAGAAATTTTTGATGTCTCTACCCCTGCTTTAAACCGGGAAAAGCGAAAGATTAAAACCGAAATAAAACTGGACACACATATTCATATCAAACTGGATATCAACAAACCGGAAGCTTCGGAAGACTTTCTGGAACAAGGATATGATGAAGAAAGAAAGATGTTTTATTACAAAGTATATTACAATTCGGAGTTATAAACACCTTCTTTTTATTTCTTTGTAATTATATAACGGTTTAATTAATTTTCATACCTTTACTTCTGCAATTTATTCAAAATGCCCATTGCTGATTTCATCATACCGGACTATTTTACGAGGATTGTTACCTGGAAAGTAAGCGAAACCAGCGAAGAATTACTTCGCGTGTTAAAGCTAAATAAATTCAGGCAGGAAAGATATGAATCGCTTACCACTAAAAGGAAACGGGAATATCTGGGACTAAGAGCCTGTCTAATGACTTTAGGGCTGGATGACATGGTGCAATATACTTCGGAAGGAAAACCTTTTGTTGAAGGCACTTACAATATCTCTGTTTCCCATTCACACGGAGTCGTCTGCGTAGGAGCCTCTTCCTTTAATATAGGAGTGGATATAGAGCTGGAAAGGGATGAAAAGATTAACACTATCAAAAATAAATTTATCCGGGAAGATGAATTTAAGTTTATTCCCAAGGATCAGGAAAAAGATTATTTGCATATTATATGGGGATTAAAAGAAGCCTTATACAAAATACATCAGGGGAATTTATGGTCTTTCCTGAATCATTACCGGGTAGAGCCTTTTTCTCTAAAAAGTGATAAACCCATCATCTGCTGGATTATTGACGAAGAATCCAGTGTAAAATACTACGCTCATTATAAAAAAATCAATAATTATTACATGGCTTATGTCCTGAATTACGAATGATTATAAAAATCAATTCTTTTTCAGAAAGTTTTTATCTACTTTTGCCGGAAAAGCAGCAAACCATTTAAAATCTTTTGAAAAAAGCTTTAATCATACAAAATAAATTTATCGGAGATGTCCTGGTTGCAAGCGTCATAGCAAAAAACCTGAAAAAATTCTCTCCAGATACGGAAATTCACTTTTTCTGCTACAACAAAGCAGTTCGTATATTGGAGAACAATCCCTATGTAGATAAAATCATCAGTTTTGACGATACGGAACTAAAAAAAATCCCTGTTCTCTGGAAATACGCCAAAAATATAAGAAGAGAAAAATACGATATTCTTATTGACCCCTATGCTAAACTGCAAAGCAGGCTCATTACTCTTTTATCTCATGCCAGACAACGCATTAGTTTCGACAAACCTTTTTTTAAACATTTTTATACAGATGTATATCCGGAAGAAGAAAATCCTAAATTCATTCATTGTACTTCCATAGAAGACCGATGTTTATTATTGTCTCCTTTTTTTAAAGATTTCAGCCAGGTAGATTTTCAAACGGAAATTTTCCTGACGGAAAAAGAAATGGAAAATGCCCGGAAACTCATGGCAGATTCCGGCGTTACTTTTTCCAAACCGGTAATCATAGTAGGGGTATTGGGAAGCAGTCTGGACAAATCCTGGCCTTTATCCTATATGTCGGAGCTGATCAATGTTCTCCTTGAAAGATATGAGGTGGATATTTTGTTTAATTACGTTCCCAATCAGCAAAAAGAAGTGGATATAATTTTAAAAGAAGTAATTCAAAAGGATAAAATTTTTACTCATATTTTGGGTGCTGATGTAAGGGAATTTGCGGCTATTTTAAAAAATTCCGATGCCCTGATTGCTAATGAAGGTGGAGCTGTTAACATAGCAAAGGCTCTTTTAAAGCCGACCTATTCTATTTTTTCTCCGCACAAATTCAGAAAAGACTGGGGGTGTTATGAAAACTTGTTGATTCACAGAAGTTTTCACTTAAGCGACATCTTTCCTGAAATCTATCAACACCATTCCGTCAAAGAAATTCTGAAAAAACCGGAGCCTTTTTATGCACTGATGTATCCTGAAAAGGTCATTCCCCAAATTGAGAAATTTATGCAGGAAGTTTTGCACATTCCTGTTAAAACAGATGATCCTGTCAAAATCAGACCGCTTCATTCCAAAATCACGGCTCTGGGAATTACCTACAATGAAGAAAACAATATGGAACGGTTTCTTCAGGATGTTTCCTTTGCTGACGAGATCATTATAGTGGACTCTTTCAGCACTGACAGAACAAAGGAAATTGCAGAAAAATACCCGGTAAAGTTTATAGAAAGAAAATTTGAAAATTTTTCCGACCAGAAAAACTTTGCCCTGGAGCAGGCCAGTAATGACTGGATTATATTTTTTGATTCGGACGAACATATACCCGATTCCTTGAAAATGGAAATTCTTCTGACCGTTGATTCTCTTGATACACAAGATGCTTATTGGGTAAACCGGAAGTTCTTTTTTTCAGGCAGGCACATAAAATACAGCGGGTGGAAAAATGACAAAGCCATACGATTATTCAAAAAAAGCAAATCCAAATATAAAAAAACAAAACTGGTGCATGAAGAAATAGAATGTTCCACACAAGGACATCTAAAAAATAAATTGGATCATTATTCTTTATCTTCCACTCAGTCTTATAAGAAAAAATTGGATTTGTATGCCCAGTTTAAAGCAAAAGAACTTTTTACAAAAAATATCAGATCTAATTTTTTCCGCCGGAAAATAAAACCTTTTTACCGTTTTCTTCATCATTATATTATCCAATTTGGCTTTTTGGACGGAAAGGAAGGCTATACTATTGCCAAAATGTATGAACAATACGTTGCCGACAGATATAAATATTTAGACCGGCTGTGGAAAGAAAAAAGCAGATAATCTTCCAACACAAATTCTACTATTCTGAACACAACTTCAAAAAAGCATATCTTTTTTGAAGTTTGTTAACGTAATTCTGAGCGAAATGAAGAATTTCTCTAAAGCTGAAATTAGATTTACGAATTACGATTTTAGATTAATTTGAGCTTAACACCACATTAGGCATAATTAGCCGGTTATTAAATCATATCCTTTTTTATTCATAATATCTTTTTCTTTCTAAAGTATTCTCATGAAACTTCTTTTCCTGATATAAAAGACAAAAAAGATAAAACCATGAAAAAATCAATCTGAAAACTTAATACAGTAAAGTATTTTATACTCCAAAAATTGATTTTTTAAAGCAACAAGAACACAACATAAACTCTACTTTATATTAATGATAATTTCATTTATTTTAAATAAACTATACATAATAATATTATAAGATTAATAATCAATATTTTATAAAATATTAAAACTATACAAATTATTAAGTGACAAATAGCAGGTTTTATATATAACATAATTATTGAAAAATTAGGCTTAACTTTGTATGTATAGAAAAATCAATACCTTAAACCAGTATGTTCAATTTCAAACAGACAAACAGAACCATAGAAAATATAGATAAGTTCTTTGACACCATAGACCAGGCTCTACTTGTATTTAAAGACGGGGTGAAAAACTACTTGTACAACTACACTGAACAATTCAATACCAATTTACAAAGTATGACTTCATTTGAAACTGAAGCGGATACTTTACGTCCCCAGATTGAAAGTGATATTTATTCTCTCTCTTCCTTAACACGTGTTAGGGGAGACATTGTTCGGTTAATAGAAAATATGGATGACATAGTGGACATTTTAGAAAGCAGCCTATTTCAGTTTGAAATTGAAAGACCTCATATACCGATCGAATTAAATGCCGATTTCATAAAACTAACAGAATTATCCACCCTTGCTGTAGAAAGT
>JAVBRH010000245.1:0-5641 GCA_031548225.1 Apibacter sp. | reverse complement strand
CTTCCAGCCCCAGGCTATATATTGTGCGGCCACATCTTCTTCATCTACTTCTTTTACTGTGGTGGAAAGCTGAATTCCGTTGGAATCATAGAACATAATAAGATTATCCAATCCCAGATGCCCTGCAATACGCCCGGCTCCCTGAGATACCTCTTCCTGAATCCCTCCGTCGGAAATAAAAGCATAAATGGTCTGGTTCATTACTTCTCCCAGTCGTGCTTTCAAAAATTTTGCGGCAATTGCTGCTCCTACGGCATAGGCATGTCCCTGACCTAACGGGCCGGAAGTGTTTTCCACTCCTCTTTCCACATCCAGTTCCGGATGCCCCGGTGTAACACTGCCCCACTGGCGGAATTGTTTTAAATCTTCCAGGGTGTATTTGCCTGCCAATGTCAGAACTGAATACAACATGGGAGACATATGCCCCGGATCTAAAAAGAAACGATCTCTTCCCTCCCATTTTGGGTTTTTCGGATCGTATTCTAAAAATTCGGAATATAAGACATTAATGAAATCAGCTCCGCCCATAGCCCCTCCCGGGTGTCCGGATTTTGCTTTTTCTACCATTGCCGCAGCTAATATCCTGATATTGTCTGCAGCCCTGTTTAAAGTTTGAATGTCGGCCATTTTATTCTATTTTCTTTAATTAGTTTAACGTTTTTCAAATTTACATTTTTTATGCTGTCTTACCGCCTTGATTTTGTAAATGATTTATAATTTTAAGCATAATATCTTTAAGAGATTACATTTTCAGACTTTTATTTCCCAAAGGAGGGCTTTCTAAAAGCTATTAGCTAATGGCTATTGGCTGTTAGCTTTCTTCTAACTTAAAGAGATTGCTTCCTTCGTCAGCAGGACAAACAATCGGCACATGAGCATATTAGTAAATTGGCAAATTCTTTCTTCTTTTCTCTTTCCTTCTTTCTTCATATCTAAAAGCTAATGGCTATTAGCTTTTAGCTTTTTTTTCTAATTATGGACTTCTTTACCAGTAAAAAAATCTTCTTTTTCCAGTATGGAATTATCTGCATTTTCGACTTTATATTCTCCTATTTTCTCCCTGTGGAGTGCAGTTAAATATCCTCCTGTGCCAAGCTTATTTCCAAAATCATGTGCCAGAGAACGAATGTAGGTTCCTTTACTGCAATGAACGGAAAATTCTACAAAGGGCAGTTCTATTTTTGTTATGTTAAAGTCATAAATGGATATTTTCCGAAGGGGAACTTCCACTTCTTCTCCTTTTCTTGCTAATTCATAGAGTCGCTTTCCTTCTTTTTTTAATGCGGAAAACACGGGTGGCTGCTGGTAAACTTCTTCTCCTATGAAATAATTTACGGTTTCTTTTATTTGTTGTTCTGACAGGTGACTGTATTCTCTGGGATTTATTTCTTCGGTTTCCGTATCGAAGGATGGAGTCTGAACTCCGAGTTTTATAGTTCCGGTATAAACTTTGGAAGCATCCTGTATTTCCTGTATTTTTTTAGTGGCTTTTCCTACACACACAATAAGCAACCCTGTGGCTTTGGGATCGAGCGTTCCGGCATGTCCTACCTTAAATTTTTTTAATTTAAAGTGTTTCCGAATCCTCCATTTGATTTTATTTACAATATCAAAAGAAGTCCAGTCCAGCGGCTTATCTATCAAAAATATTTTTCCTTCTTCCAGTTCCTCCAGTAAATACATTTCGTTTCTGCTTTTGTTGATGAGTGCAAAGATAGAAAAATTCGTATTTTTGCATAAAGCAAACCAACCTTGTTGCTTCTGATTTAAATCAGAAGAGGAAAGTCCGGACACCGCAGGATATCGTAACGGGTAACGCCCGTCCGTCGTGAGGCGAGGACCAGTGCAACAGAAAGAATGTACAGTTCGGCTGTAGTGAAACCAGGTAAACTCTACGAGGTGCAATGCTATGTATACCGGCGACTTAAGGGCTATCCGTCCGATGCCGGGGGGTAAGCAGTTGGAGGTAAGGAGTAATTCTTATCCTAGATAAATAACAAGGCTTTTCAGCAATGAAAATGACAGAATCCGGCTTATTGGTTTGCTTTTTTTGTTTTTATTGTTTCTTCCTTACGAATTGTACAAGAAAATACTAAAAATATAGGATATTTTTAGTATTCATAATAGGTTTCTAAACCTTTGGAGTTATAATATTTTTCAGCTTCTGTACTTACAGTATCAGATTTTAATTTATTTTTAAAAGAAGGAATTAAATCATCCTCCATAGACCATGAAAAATTAAAGAATCCCCAATCAGAGTCTTTTTGATATTTAAAATCAATATCATTCATAGTATAAAACATTAAATAATCTCCTTCTATGATAGGATACAACATTTTCATATATTTTTTTTTCTTATAGGGAATTGTATAATTATCTTTTAAATCAAATTCATGAAATTTATGAAGGTCTTTCGGCAAAACATCAATAACATATACTAAATCGTTAAAATAAAAATATTTATTATTTTCTTCATCTAATAAAGCAGCATCAAATATCCAATTCCTGGACAAAAAACCAACTTTCACTATATAATATTCTGGTATATATTTTCTTAAACCTATTACAACAATTAACTTTTTTCTACTTTCAGCATTAATTTCTGTATAGATTTCTTCAGATAATTTAATGAAAGTTTTAGAAAAATCATCTTGATAACCCGTTTTCGGAATATTTTCAACCTTCGGCTGGGTGGAACAAGATAGAAAAAAGAATATTCCAAAAAAGCATGCTATACACTTTAATTTACTATTCATTTGAAATACTGTTATTCTGTTTCAGAAGAAACAGGGTTATTACTTTTATCCATTTTTTCAAATAATGTTCCGGATTTTCTTCGTTCCAAATTTTTATAATAACGTTCTCTGCTATATTCCCAAAACTCTACCTCTTCATCTTCCCATCCCCAGTAGGGAAAAGTACCAAAAGATTGGGCTATATGTTTAAATGTCTTATTATCTATAATAATATAATAATCTGTTTGTGATTCTTCATTCATAACCTTTATAGACTCTTGCCTTTCTTTTGTTATTTCGTAAGGATAAGAGAACGTATAATTTCTTTTTAACCGAATTCCTTTAAAGTCATCCAAATCTTCGGGAGAAATATTTAATACGGTTAAGGTTTTACCCATATAAAAATAATAATTGGGCTTATCATTTAACTCTACTATGTTGGGAGTAAATTCTTTAAGTAAACGGGTTGCTTTTACCATATAATCATCCGGAACAGACGGGATTTTTTTTAAATCCATTACAATTATAAATCTTTTTTGGTCTTTTTTATAACAACTAAATTTATATAAATGGAGAAAATGTTTAAAAGTACTTTTGAAATTCCTATATTCTTTCTTTCCCCGGATTGAGGCATTTTCATAAGCTCTATCCATCTTATATGAAGCACAGGAATTAAAACTAAAAAGTAGCCCTATCCCAATGAAAACAGGTATATATTTATATTTCATAGTCATAATAAGTTTCCGAACCTCTGTCTTCATAATATTTTTTAGCATAAGCATAATCAAATTTTCTATCAGTATACCAAATATATACAGAGAAACCCTCCCTTTTCGTATATAAGCAGCTGAATACGGAAAACCTGGACTTGGGATTTATTCTTAACTTAGATTCGGCATTATTCCTATCTCCTCCGTCATTAGTAGGCATACCCGATTTAGTATTAAATCCTGAAGGAGCATCGGGTAATCCTTCTTTTTCGTTATATTTTCCTTGTATTTCAGGATGGGAATGAATAAATTCAATTTCCTTAGTTTTATAAAGTTTTTCAGTTACCACTTTTCTTCCCCCCGCAACTTTAGTCCGTAATCGGGAGGTACCTATAATAAACAGATTATCCAGTTGGGTATAACTAAACTCCACATCCGAGTTCAGGGCTAAAAATTCAAAGACTTCTTTTGCTTTTTCCTTCATTTTTACAGTAAAGGAATAATAAGTTGCAGGAATCCTGTTATTATTTAAATCTGTATAACTAGTAGGATTTTTCTCCCAAGTATCTTCAATCTGTCCCATTTCTTCCAAATCTACCGAATTAAAAGAGTCTCCTGTTCCATCCTCTTTTACCGCATAAATTCGGTCAACCGTGGTCTGAAGCATATCTTCGTCTTTCTTCAATGTTCCGTCTTTTAACAAAATATAAGAATCGCCCCTTCTTCTGCGGTTAACTATTTCTTCCCATTCCGACAAATAATCTTTTTCCTGTACGACTGTACTTTCTTCCATCCCATGAAAATACTGTCCGTTTTCCTTACAGGAGATTACTCCTCCCAAAGAACAGGGAAGAGTAGAATCGTCAGTAAGACTTCCTTTTCCGTCAATAGAATTCCAGCTTTCCACATCGTTCCATTTCAGAGGCTCAGGAATACAGGATTTCTTAGTTTGGGAACAAGTCCCGAAAGGTTTTATATTTTCTCCGGATTTATTGTCATTCTCAGTAGCTTCCAACAATCCTCCTATTTTACTAAAAGCTTGGGAGGTTACCTTTAATTCCGACAAAGAACTTCCGCAGGAACATTGTAATTTCGCTTTTTCCGTTAAGGTAAATCCTTTCATTTTTCAGGTTTTCAACAAAAATACGATAAAATTTTATACTATTTCAAACAAAATCAATTCTTTCTATTTTTTATAAAATTTATTCATTATAATGATACTATTTTGCACAATATAATAAAAATTTTGTATATTTGAATGAGAACTGCCTTTTTACATGAAAATTGTAAAAACTACCGGAATATACATACCGGAGATGTATTTTTTGTACTGATTTCTACAAGTTTATTTAGTAATCTTAATAAAGATGTTACAACTACTACTCTCACCCTATAAAATGAACAAAATGGAATGGTTTTACTTACTACTGGGAATTCTTATCCTTATTCTATTTCTCTTCTCCTTCACCAGCTGCGCTGTGGTAAAAACGGATTTTTCTTCTGCTGCTAAAAAAGAGGCTACTGTGTATTATTACCTGCCTGAAAGCAGTCTGAAAATTAAATCAATAGCAAGGGTGGAGGTTGTATACAAGACTTCTACCAACACCCTGGCTTCCGCCAGGGTCATTCAACAAAGTTTTACCTTAACGGATAATGAAATAATAGCAGATACTAAAGATCTGCTTGCCTTAAATTATAGGCCTAATGCCTTAATGAATGACGAGGTTGAATATAAGGTAAATCCAAAAGGATTGCTGGAAAGTGTTAATATAGTAACTGAAGACCGGACCCCTGATATAGTGGCACAGCTGGCACAGGCGCCTCAGATAATTCTAGGCATTCCGTCTGGAGGTCAGAGAGGGGTTAATATTGTATCTAAAATCATGGAATTTTCTGAAGAATTTACTATAACCGCATCGGAAATTTCCAAAAAGGATACCGTTGAATGGAATCTGCTTATTCCTAACGAACTGAATGAAAGCGCCCCAAAGATTGTGTCTGCAAAATTTAGGGTAGAAACCCCTGACCTGAACGAAGCTCCTAAGCTAAAAGAGCTTATTAACGGAGATAATAATTCCACTTCAACAGAAGTAAAAGGAATACTTACCCGTCCGCTAAAAAATGTGAAAATTAGTATTTATGCCCTAAGTATGGATTTGGAAAAAACATTTTATACCCATGTAATTATAACAGATC
>JAVBRH010000148.1:0-9136 GCA_031548225.1 Apibacter sp. | reverse complement strand
GCAAAAACTTACGGTAGATGGAGTTGATATTGTATTTTTAATAGCTCCGAATACGGAAGCTCCTGCTGAAATGTTGTTTTATTTTCCACAGTTTAAAGCCCTTTGTGCCGCTGAGGATTGTACGCATAACTTACATAATCTTTATACCCTGCGGGGCGCGGAAGTACGTGATGCTAAATCCTGGTGGAAAACTCTGAATAGTGTTATTGATTTATGGGGAGATGATGTACAGGTAATGTTTGCCCAACATCAGTGGCCTACCTGGGATAATAAAAGAGTAGTGGATATGCTGACCTCTCAACGGGATATGTATAAATATTTACATGATAAAACCTTGAACCTGATGAACCAGGGGTATACTATGTTGGAAGTGGGAGAAATGGTAAAATTACCTGAATCTTTGGATAAAAAATTCTATAACCGGGGTTATTATGGATCGGTTAACCATAATGTGAAAGCGATTTATCAAAAGTATTTAGGTTTTTATAGTTCCAATCCGGCCGATTTACATCCGTTACCGCCGGAAGAAGCAGCAAAGAAATTTGTAGAATATATGGGAGGTGCTGATGCGATTATTGCAAAAGCCAAACAAGATTATGACAAAGGAAATTATCGTTGGGTAGCTCAGGTTTTAAATCAGGTAGTTTTTGCAGATCCTAACAATAAACAGGCTAAAGATCTGGAAGCTGATGCATTGGAACAATTAGGTTATCAGGCGGAAAGCGGTACCTGGAGAAATAACTATCTGCAAGGGGCGATGGAGTTGCGTAACGGAGTGGCTAATGTTCCTTTCCCTGGAGTAGCAAGTCCGGAAACAGTTAAAAATATGACATTGGATATGATATTTGATTATATGGGAATTAAGCTGGATACGGATAAAGCCAATGGTAAGAAAATGGTTATTAATGTAGAGGTAAAGGAAACCAAAGAAAAATATGTGTTAAGTCTGGAAAATTCCGCTTTGATTTACACCAAAGACAAAGAAGTCAAAAAACCGGATGCCACTATTGTTTTGTCTGACAAGGCTTCGTTTAATTCTGTAGTTGCAGGGTTTAACAAGCTGGATGATCAGATAAAAGCAGGCAAAATAAAAATAACCGGAGATAAGAATAAAGTATCGGATCTGCTTGCTATGCAGGATGACTTCAAGTTAATGTTTAATATTGTAACCCCTTAAAGATACGTGTTTTAAATTTTGTAGGGTAAAAGCGGCTTCTTTTAATAGAAGCCGCTTTGTGTTTTTATAAGTTTAAAGGCTTTATATCACCGTTTGCTGTGATAATATAATAGTTTGAGTTTTTAGATGATGATTCGTCTTTTAATTTTATTTTAATATCCATTTCATAAAACACTTGTACACAGGGCTCGATAATGTCGGGATTCACAATAAAAGTGTGGGATTTAATTAATGATCCGTCATAATACTGGGAAGTGTTTTTTCTGACATCATTTATAACGCTTCTATTGTCAAAATTGGTGTTAGCCTGTGAAAAAGCCTGATATTTGATGTAATTTTCCATAGGATATAAGACATTATATCCTTCATTTATTGTTTTTTCTTTTTTAGAGAAATCTATATTCATAACAGTTGAATAATTGGCAATCATCTGTTTGTACTTTTCAATGGCTTTGGTCTGCAATTCCTCCCGGATTTTATCGAAATCGGAAATTATATAATCTACTTTTGCCAGGTCATAGATTTCTTGTCTGGCACAAACGGATAAAATTTTGTCTAAATCACGACCATCTTTGAACTTGACAATTAAATTTTTCCGTAATTCAAAGCCAATGGGTTTTTCGTTATAAGTTTTAGGGTTGAACAGCTTTTTTTCCACATCATAACTATACATGGGAACAAAGGAGATCATATCGGTTACTGTTTGTATTTCACTACTGACCGATTTTATATCAGAGTTTACTTTATTCAATCTTTCATCCATCAAAGTATTTGCTTCCTCCGCTGTTTTTCCTGCCTGAAGTATGCTGAATACGGCAACAAGCGAAGTGGCTTTTGTGTTGTAAATTCCTTTAATTGTAATGGTCATTTCATCAGAACTGTTTGTGGTAGTAAGAGGTATCCGGGTTTCTTTTGCCTTGTATGAATTGTTTTCATAATTTGCATTTCCTGAGATTTGTGCATTGCTAAAAATACTCAGATATAGAACACTTAGCATAAAATAATTTTTCATTTTCCTTTATTTTTTTAATTATGAAGCAATAGTAGTTTACCGCAGGGCATAATTTTCAGAAAAGCTTCTTTCTTTTTACTGTAAAAGGATAGATAATGTTTACATGGATTTTACAGTGTTTTTACAGTAAGCTATTTAATTCGTATTTTTACCTTTAAAACGGATTTGGATAATGACAGAGTTGGAACAGTTTCAGCAGCTGAAAGAGAAAATACTTTGGGAATACCGAAAGCATTATCCGTTTTTTCAGGGTAACTGGAAAAATTTCAGTTCTCAGGATATACAAAACCTGATTGATTTAATAGAGAAAAATCAGAAACAGACAGTTAGTGAAAAGTGGATTTATACTCATTTGAAACCGGAAATCAATTCCAAATTGCCAAGGAAAGATATGCTGGATATTTTTTCCCGATTCACAGGGTATTCCGGTTGGGATGAGTTTATTTTTGAGAAGAAAGAAAATGTAGAGACGAAAGAAGAAGAGAATAAGAAGACAAGACGGAATAAGGGCTGGGTTATTTTTTTCTTATTGGCAGGAGGATTGGGTGTCGTATGTATGGGATGCTATATAGTTTATGCAAATAAAAAAAATAAAATCAACACATTGGAATTAAAGGATGCCTATACGCAGGAAAAAATTGAGAGTAAGGATGTAAAAGCATATAAGGAAGAAAACAATCAGACAGAGCCTTTAGAAATAAAAAACTCAGAAATACAGGTAGAAAATTCAGAAGATAAAAACACAAAAATCATAATAGAAAGTCCATATTATCAGAAGAAAACAGTATTAATCAATCCGGATGGAAAAGACGGAAAAGAACAAAAAACAAAAATTGAATTAAAACCCGATGATTATGCAATGGTTCTAAAAGCTTTTATGCAGTCGGACATTAAAGACTGGCAGACAAGAAAAGAGCAGCTGGGTAAAATATTGTCCGAAGATTTGGAGGTGATTGTCATGTTGAAAAATAATCTGGGATCGGAATACTTCAATAAGAAGGAATTTTCAGAAAAACTGATCGTCCCGACGGAGTCGGTGAAAAAAATGAAGGTAGTTGAAATACAAAACGATGAAAATAATAAGATTAAATTTATCAGGATTAAACAAGAATGAAAATCAGTAAAGCAATATTAATATTAGCAGGATTAAGCTTTTCCTTATTACTGAAAAGTCAGAGTAATCTGTCAACTTCAACTAATCAGGGGATGAAAGCACAATTCTCACAATCATCTTTGCAGGCCTACCAGGAAAGTTCACTTTCGAAAGTAGAGGATTTTTATCAATATTTGGAATTATTGTCTGATGAAACGGTTTCTCAGGCTTTGAAAAACGAGTTAAAAGAAACCATTTATTCTCAGTTTCAAAATACCGATGTTCAGGTGTACAATTTTACGGAAGAGCCGGCATCTTTAATAACCTTAAACCAATTGTTAACTTTTGTGGAGAAAGATAAGTCCATTAAGTTCACCATTAAAAATGAAAATTCGCTTAAAGAGATTTATTCGGATTACTGGATTAATTCTTACACATTGGAAGTAAGTCGGGAAAGTGAGATACAAATTTTTTTCATTAAACAAAAGGTATATTTTTCCCCTCAGCTAAAAAAATTCGGAGAAAGGGAAAAGGAGGTCTGGACTATGTTGTTGGGTGAAATGGAATAAATAAGAGATTGATTATGAGAGAGAATTAAGAGTTATGATTAAAGTCATAAAAGTTAATTTTTTTTTGTAGTATTAAAAAATAGTGTAATTTTATATAAATAATAGTATAAGTAAGAAAAAATAAAAGCATTGTGAGGGAATGACTATTTTTTCACTTTATTAAATTAAAAATTATGTATAAAAGAAACAGTATGAAAAGAATTATTCTAACTATTTTGGGATCATTGGCCCTTATGTTTTCGGCAGTTAGCTGTAAGTGTGATAAAAAACCGATTGCAGAGAAAGCAGGCGGTGCAGCTGGTGCTGCAGGAGCAGCAATTGCAGGTAAACTAGATACTTTATCCGGCAATTTCATTTATGATACCGGAGAATTATTTTCAATTAAACTCCCTAACGGAGTAGAGATTAAAGATATCGGAAAAAACTCAACAGAAGCTAAATTATTCAGCTTTTTAAGTGACTCCAGCCTTTCTGTAAGTGATGACAAAACTCAGGGATGGATTACTTTTGACCGTGTATATTTTGAAACAGGAAAATCTAATTTAACAGCAGAATCTTCTAACCAGGTTAAAAATATAGCTGAAATTTTGAAAGCTTTCCCTAACGCAAAAGCGAAAATAGGTGGGTACACAGATAATACCGGTTCTGCTGAAACAAACCAGGCAGTATCTACAGAAAGAGCTAAAACAGTTGCAGATGATCTTGTTAAACAAGGGGTAGCGGCTGGACAAGTTTCTCCTGAAGGTTATGGGCCAGAGCATCCAATCTGCCCAGCTAATGATACACCAGAATGTAAAGCTCAAAACAGAAGAGTAGATATCCGTATTACTGAAAAATAAAAATCATTTCTCCTCACAATGCTTTTTATTATTTTCCGAGATCACTTCGTACAAATTTGATTTCGTCATAAGAGAAGGAATCGCCTAAGGCTTCTTTCAGGACTTTCAACTCTTTAGCATCTATAGTGGATATTTTTTCTTTGATTTGTTGATATTTATCCTCAGAGATAAAGTCATAAACAGAAATTTTATTTTTTGCAATGAGTTTTGCAATGTGATTACTGATAGTGGAAACAGTCAGGTTTCTTTCCCTGGCGATCAGGTCTATATTCTTTCCTTCTGATAGTAGTTGTAATGTAATGTCAATGGTGTCTTCTTTAGTGGAAGAAGTTGCTTTTTCCAGCTCAATAGCAAAGACGGATTCCTTATGAGTTAATTGCTCGTCAATAAGAGTAGTGGAAAGGATTAGCTTTATTTTTAATTTGATATTGCCCTCAAGCTCGTCAATTAATCGCAGATATTGTGTGATCCGTGATTTCTTTTTGTATTCTAAATAGTGGAAAATTAAAGGTTTCCATACTTTTTGAAATAATTCTTCCGCAAAATATTCTACGGCCTGAGTGCTTCTTGCCGTGATTTTTTTCCATTGGACTTCTTTATCTTCAGGTTGCCGGTACCAGTTCAGGATAGTGTTTTGGAATTTTCTGTTAACTACCTGAAGGGAGTTCAGGCATTCATCTATAGAAGAAATCAGCTCCAGTACTTGTTGTTTTTCCGGAATATTCTTTTCAAGAGAGGTTTTTCTCCATTCGTTAAGGTCTGATATGAGGTTTTGTACATTAAGGGTTTTGAAAAGGAATTGTAAGGCAAAAGAGTATTTTTCCTCGTTCAGGATATTTTCCAGTTCCCGAACATTCCACATCTGACTTTGAAACTCATTGATCTTATCATCCTGAATAATATTATGATTCCGGATTATCGATTTCAATACAATTCCATCCAGAGTACGGCACCGGCTTAAGGCTACATATACCTGTCCGGATGCGAAAGATTTTCCGGCATCAATGATAACTTTATCGAAAGTCAGCCCCTGGCTTTTATGGATGGTTACCGCCCAGGCCAATCTTACCGGATACTGGGAAAACGAACCTAACTCTTCTTCTGTTATTTTTCCGGTTTCCGTATCAAAGGTGTATTTTATATTTTTCCAGACTTCATGTTCCAGTTTGAAAGTTTCTTCCTGATTTTCAAACCGGATGTAAATATCAAAATCTTCTATTTTTTCTATAATTCCGATTTTTCCATTAAAATATCGCTTTTCCCCTGAGCTATCATTTCGGATAAACATAACTTGGGCACCTTCTTTTAATGTCAGCTCCAATTCTGTAGGATAAGAGTTTTCAGGAAAGACTCCATCTAAAATACACTCAAAAAACTGAATCGGTTTTTCCAGTTTCCTTAATTCTTTCTGATTTATAGAATCTGCAATATAGTTATGAGTAGTCAATGTAATATATCCCGGTTCATTAGGCTCAAAATCGGGATTATATCTTTTATGAAGTAATTCGAAATCAATAGAATCATAATCCTGATAACGAATTGTATTCAATAAATCGATGAAAACAGGATCTTCCTGTCGGTACACCTTTTTAAATTCAATGCAAACAGGCTGATTATTTTGTAAAACCAGGGCATCAAATAAAAAAAGACTTTTATAATAATTTTTTAACAGATTACATTGTTCTTCTTTAATTACCGGAGGAAGCTGATACATATCCCCGATCATTATGACCTGTACTCCGCCAAAGGGAGCGGGGTTTCTCCGTACATTTTGTAAAGCCCAGTTAATTGCATCCAGAATATCTGCCCGAAGCATGGAAACTTCGTCAATAATTAATAGTTCCAGTTCTGTTAGTAATTTTCTTTTTTCTTTGTTGTATTTAAAATGTTGATGGACTTCAGATTTAGTTATAGCAATATTCCGGTCTATCCAAAAATCATTAACAGGAATAAAACTGGTAAGCGGGAGTGAAAATAAAGAGTGAATGGTAACCCCTCCGGCGTTAATAGCGGCCACTCCGGTAGGAGCTACAACAATGGTGTTTTTTTGCGTTTTTTCTTTTAAGGTTTTTAAAAAAGTGGTTTTTCCCGTCCCGGCCTTTCCGGTAATGAAAAGATTTTTATCGGTATAATTTACTAAATCAAAAGCAAGATGTTGTTCCGGATTGATTATTGGGGATGAGGTCTTCACTGTTTTATCCAGGTTTTCCTACAAAGATAGTCAATAGATATAAAAATAGTTCTAAAAATAATACCTTTGCTCTCAATTAAGTCATCTTAAAATGAAAAGTAAAATAATAGAAGGGTTCTCCAAAATAAGTAAAGAGGAAAAAATAAACTGGCTGGTAAAAGAATACGGAAATCAATCGGAAGAAATAAAAAAAATACTTACTCAATATTGGAATGAGGAAGAAGGGCTTCAAAAATTACATGAGGAATTTTCAGAGAATACCATATCTAATTTTTATATGCCTTTTGGAGTTGCACCTAATTTTTTAATCAATGGAGAGATTTATGCTGTTCCCATGGTGATTGAAGAAAGTTCGGTGGTGGCAGCAGCATCCAAATCGGCAAAGTTCTGGCTGGATAAAGGAGGGTTCAAAACAAAAATTTTAGGAGTATCCAAATTAGGTCATGTCCATTTTATTTTTAAAGGAGATAAAATTAAGTTGAAACCATGGTTTTCAGATTTTTTAAAGCCCCGTCTTTTTGAAGATACGGAAGATATTACAAAAAATATGAGAGCCCGGGGAGGCGGAATTTTAAATATAGAATTAGTGGATAAAACTTCTGAGTTGGAAAATTATTTTCAGCTTCAGGCTTCTTTTGACACCAAAGACAGTATGGGAGCCAACTTCATTAATTCCTGCCTGGAACAATTTTCGAAAACATTAAAAACGGAAATCCAGGAAACAGATCAATTTACTCAGGAAGAAAAAGAATCCCTACAGGTGATTATGTCCATACTTTCCAATTATACACCGGAATGTATTGCCCGTGCAGAAGTAAGCTGCAAGATAGAAGAGTTGAAAGATGAGAGTGGAATCTCTCCTGAAGAATTTGCATGGAAATTTAAGGAAGCGATACAAATTGCAGAAATAGAGCCTTATCGGGCTACAACCCATAATAAAGGAATTATGAATGGAGTGGATTCTGTGGTAATTGCTACAGGAAATGATTTCCGGGCGGTAGAAGCTTGTGTTCACACATATGCTTCAAGAACAGGAAAATACAGAAGTCTGACCCATTGTGAAATAGAAAACGGAATTTTCCGTTTTTGGATAGACTTACCTTTGGCTTTGGGAGTAGTGGGAGGACTAACCAAACTTCATCCATTAGTAATGGCAGCTTTACAAATATTGGGAAATCCTTCAGCGGAAAAATTAATGCAGCTCGTTGCAGTGGCAGGGCTGGCTCAAAATTTTGCAGCAGTACGTTCTTTGGTTACTACAGGGATACAACAGGGGCACATGAAAATGCATTTGCTTAATATATTAAACCAGTTAGGAGCTTCTGAAGAAGAAAAACAATATTTTATAAATTTCTTCAAAGATAAAACGGTTTCTCATCATTTAGTAATCTCTGAATTTAACCAGTTAAGAAATAGGGTGTAAAATTATCAGGGTAATCTATTAAGTTACATTAAAAAAAATGTTATTTTAGATTGAACCTACCTGGAATAAGAATTAATTTTTATACATTTAAGTGATTATATATAAAGTTCCTTGTAATAATGTATTTAATAATAGATAAAAAAGAAGAATTATTCCAGAAAAAACCATAATTTTAATTTAATTTTTTAAAAAGAAATACTTTTATTTTTTCGAGTAAAAGTATTTCTTGTTTCTTATTGATAATGAAAAAGAAGAAATAGTAAAATTAAATTAGAGCTATTATATGTAATATGGATAAACAATTAGATAAAGAAGATTTTTATTATAATGAACAAGGTTATAAAGTGTTCACGGAAGCGTATCATTTAAAGAGAGGGTATTGTTGCCAAAGTGGATGTAAGCATTGTCCCTATGGATATGATAAGAATACAGGAACTATTAAGAAAGAAATAAAATCAGAAAATACAAGGAAGAAAATTGATAAATAAAAATTTTTAAAACCCGTTAATCTATTGGTTTATAGTATTTATAGTTTGGATATAGAAAAAGAATAAAAAAAGATTCACAAAAATATTTGCCAGTAAAAAAAAGGTATGTATATTTGCACTCCCAAAAGGTTGAAACCAGATATAAAGTTTTGGATTTTTTTGGGGAACACTAAAGGAAAAACTTATAATTAGAGAGCTGTATTATACAAGTTCGTTGACATAAGAATTAGATAAGACTATTAAAGTAGCGTAAAGAAGACCTGGAGAGTTGAATTGAATTTTGGGCGATAATGGAGCTTGCGTTGTAAAAGAATATAAAGAATTTACAATGGAGAGTTTGATCC
>JAVBRH010000144.1:0-11225 GCA_031548225.1 Apibacter sp. | reverse complement strand
CTGGATTTTTCAGATATTCCCATTGATTTTGCTTCCTGCAGCGCTCATAAATTCCACGGCCCTAAAGGAGCCGGAGTCGCCTATATCCGAAAATCTTCCGGATTGAAAGGAGTAACTACCGGAGGTGCGCAGGAAAGAAATATGCGTGCCGGAACTGAAAACACCTACGGAATCATCGGTTTAGGAAAAGCTTTTGATTTAGCAATGAATGAACTGGATGAAAGAAAAAAATATATTGAAGAATTAAAACGCTATACGATTGAACAACTTTCCCAACATATTCCCGGGGTAAAATTTAACGGAAATTGTGCCGACTTTGAGAAAAGTATCTATACTTTGATTAGTGTTTTGCTTCCTTTTCCTAATACCTTAATCGGATTTCAACTGGATATGAAAGGGATTGCCGTTTCTCAGGGAAGCGCCTGTGCTTCCGGAGCTGCCAAACCCTCCAATACCATGTTACAGCTTTATTCTCAGGAAGAATTGAATAATACGACCACTTTACGGATTTCATTCAGCCATTACAATACAAAAGAAGATATTGACGAACTGATTAAAACTCTGGCAGAAACCCAGGAAAAAACCCTGACGGCTAATACCAGCCGCGTCTAAAGTAGTTGATTACTGCTGACAGATTAAAATTAAAGGTAAACCTGATATGGGAAAGATAATTATCCAGTGCCGGTTCAAACCCTAAAGTAGATTGTATAGGAAAATATAGTTCCAGAAAATCAGGAATAATTCTGACTTTAATACCCGAATCATAAACAAACCGGGTAGATTTCCCAATACTTTTATACATTCCGGCATCTGCATACAGGTCAAAAGGTTTCCAAAGATGAATTTCCCCGTTAAGGGAAGTAATCCAGCGACTGGCAGATTTATCTACTAAAGATTTGAAACCGCCTTCCGCCATAATGTATTGTTGATAAAGAAGTCCGCTTGTTGCCGACCTTCCCAGATAATCCATATAACTGAAACTGTAGTCCGTTATATGATCCACTCCAAAATCAAAATAAGTGGAATTGGATTTATTGTTAAAGAAATATCCTCCAAAAAAACGCAGGGTAATCTTTTTATTCGGAGCATATTCGTGCCGGTAATAAATTTCTGCGCTTATTTTGTTAAATAAATTGGAATGCTGAAAATCGGTCTTACCAAACCATTCATTAATTACTTTTCCATCGTAATATACATAAGAGAAATCCAGTAAATTATAATGTGAATAATCATCATTCTTTTGAGGATCAGATAAATTTGGGGTTTTATCTACGCTGTTAAAATTAATTCCTATGCCCTGGCCTACTTCAGATCTCGGCCTTTTTTTAAAAATGAAATTCATTCCTGCCGAATATTTTTTATACGACAAATCCTTGTCATAATGAAAATAATTATAACTGGAGCTCACAGATATTCTTCTGAATAAACCATGTTCCATATCATAATTATAATTGAGGGAAGCCGAGCCGGTCAAACTATTAGTTCCCGTCGAATAAGTCGGGGCAATGGAATATTCAAAAGGCCTGGAAAAGGGAGAACTGTTATAAAAACGAAATCCTAATATAAATTTATCATAATCAGTCCATTTAATTTTAGGCTCATAAAAAATCTGATTATAATCGGGATTATCAACATCTGCATAAAATTTCATCTGAATACGCTTCTTGTTTTTATAAAGTCCCTCCGTGTTCATCGTATTATCGTTATCATTTATTTCGGGAAATAAATAATCACGGTTTATAGACAGCCGGTCATAATCTCCTTTAGGGAAGGAATAAAGAGAATCTCTTTTCACAGAAAAAACCCATTCCTCATTTTGAATTACATGATCTTTCTCTCCTGTAATTAATACCGGAGCAGGAAGCTCCGTTTTATTTTTAATCCGGATTCTTATACTGTCCTCATCGTCCTTGGAATAATATCTTTTGATTTTAAAGTTAATCCGGTCATTCGTCTTTATATAATTAGTGAAAAACCAGTTTAAATCAGTTTTAGAGTTATTTTCCAATACTTTTTGCAAATCTTCGGAAGCAATTTTTTCGTTTTCTTTTTCCTGTATCAAATTTCTTATAGCTTCTTCAAAAGAATTCGTTCCTATATATTCAGATAGAAAATTAAAGCTAAGTCCTGTTTTAAACCCACTGATTAAAATCTGGTTAATGTTACTCAGTTCCAGATAATCCTCACTAATAGGCTGGTCGTAATTCTGAGTGGCTATATACCGGTACCCCAGCTTATACCGTTCCGTTAACGGAACTTTGGATATAAAAAAATATTTTAACGGCTTTATTCCCAATAATTTTAAATGATCCGGAAGTTTACCCAATAATTTAGTATTGGGATAATATTTTTCTAAATACTGATATTGATAATAGGTTAACAGCCCATTAGGAATCCAATGATTTTTATTTTTATCTACATTTATAGTCTGATTTATTACATTATAGGCTATCTGCTGAAATAGTTTAAAGTCGATTTTTGCCTCATCCGGAAATAATTCCCACTCGGTAATTCCAAAAAAATCAATATCATCAGCCCCTATAAAATTTTCAATCTTCCGGGTCTTGGTACTGATAAAAACCTTGGATGGAAGTTTTCCTAATTTTTCATATAAAAACCGGAGTTCTCTTTCTATCGCTGAATTATACGCTTCATAAAGATCCGTATTAATTGAGTAACCCAAAGAAACATCCACCGGATTTCCATTGATAGTATAGGAAAACCGTACAGGCTCCTGGGGGGAAATTAAAATACTTACTGCACCCCTGTAATCTCCCGATAATTCGTTTGCATTTATCTCATTCAGGTCGCTTTCCATAGTCAGCTTCTCCGGATAATAAAAAGAGATGTTGTATTCCGTTTCCCTGTAAGGATTAAATTCAGTATCCGTAAAAGACTCCAGTAAAGGTTCTCCTTCCTTATTATAGTCCAACGGCTGTAAAAAAAAGTTTTTTAACAGATAGCTCCCTCCGTCAGAATACCCATAACCGGATATTTTATCAAAAGGAAGTTTTATATTGTAATTCAATTCCATAGCAATAGTATCTCCCGGATACAAAGGGGAAGATAAGTACACCTCGTAAAACTCCTGATCCTTAAGTATAAACTGGGGCTGCCTTTTATCTATAAAAATAGTCAGGTCGTTGATTTTCCCTCTTTCTTTGACTTTTGAAAAATACAGTGCTTTATTTCTGTCTTCCAGCTTCCGTTTTCCTAAAGCAGTCGAACTGCGAAAATAGGAGTTGGCTGCGGCATGTAAATACAGGGAATTTAATGTGTATCCTGTGTTATTATGAAAGATGATTTTTTGATTGACGGAAATATTCTTTGAAAGGGTATCTAAAGTCGCAGAAATAGCCATTTGGTCCTTTTGTGCCAAACAAAACACCGGAAAAACCAAAAAGATTGTGCTAATTATGATTCCTGCTTTCATTTAACAAAGGTATCTAAAAATGATTATTTAAATCTGATTTCAACAGCACCAAAACGGTATTTACGAATATCTGCTTCTAAATATTCTATTCCTTCCTGAGATTCTAACAGCTTATAAATTTCGCTTTTTAGGACTCCCTTTCCTTTTCCATGAATTAATATCAGCTTTTCTACTTTGTCCTTTCTTGCCCTTTCAATTTCCGTCCGGGCAATATGAAGTTGTTTCTGAAGTTTCTGGTGAGGTTGCAGGTTATCCGGAAAATCTACCAGATGTCCGATATGCAAATCTATTTCCCTCGTCTTTTCTTTATTTTCAGAAGCTTTTATATTCTTCTTTATTTTTTCTTCCTTTCGGGGAATTGGGATATCCAAATTAAAATCATGGGAAGAAATATACGGCACCAGTTGGCTCAACAAGCAGCTGGTTTCAAATCCATGCTCATCCGCAAGAAGCACCCGGGAGTCTTTTATCCTTTTTATGGTAAAAACTCCTTCGTCATCTACCAGACATACTTTATCCCCCACTTTCATTTTCTACTGTTTTTAATGAAAAAGGCTATCTGATGGGATAGCCTTTTTATTGGTAAAAAATTAAAATTTTATATTTTATTTTGGTATCTTGCTATTTGCTCCTCTTTTGGTTTTAGAAGATGAAGTTTCTTTTCCTTTATGATCCTGAGCTACTCTGAAACCTACCCATACTGCCGCTTCATTTTCCAGCATATATCTTCTTTGTCCCGGATCCAACCAGTAAGCAGTGTCATTCCAGGAACCTCCTTTGATAACCCTTAGGTCATTGCTGATGTAAGAAGTTCTTTTTCCTGTATCTTTAGTTAAAACCACTCTTCCTTTTTTATCCACTATCCAGTTTCTGATAGGGGAATTATAGAAATTATAGGTACCTGTGGAATCTACTTTTCCATCACCTGCTTCCAGAGAAGACTGTAAATCTCCATCCCTGAAGTTTCGGGAATCATCCACCGTTTCGGTATCAAATTTACCTGACAGATTTTTATAAAGTCTGCGTCCGTCAGCTAACGTATCATATTGGATATTTTCGTCTTCCACTTTTTTGAAACGTCCGGCACTTCCTTCTTCATTAATGAATTGTTGATAAACATTTCCTCTATAGTAGTTAAAGTCATTATAATCGGTGTCTATTAAAGGTCTGTAAACATCCTGTGTCCATTCTGCTACATTTCCGTACATACCGTAGATTCCGAAAGGATTAGAAGGATAAGCTCTTACATCGGAAGTAATGGCATTTCCATCATTTCCCCATCCGCCGATACCGGAATAATCTCCCTGTCCATATTTAAAGTTATCCAGGAATTGTCCTCTGTTTCTTCCTTTTTTACCTCGCATACGGTTGATCATTACATCTTTTCCTTCTACTAAGTTATATTGCCGGTTATCAGCCTCAGCCAACGCTGCATATTCCCATTCCGCTTCGGTAGGAAGCCTGAATTTCTGTACCAGATTTCCCTGAGCACTTTTATTTACAGCTATAATACGTTCGTTTTTACTGGTAATTCCGCTTTGTTTGGCTACTTTATCCTGATTAATGATTCCCTCTAAAGCCGGGTCATTATATTTATATTTTTCAACATTAAATGAATTGGAGCCTATATTGCTGGATGCATCATTATAAAAATCCTTGGAAATGATTCCTTTATTCATCAATTCTCTTTCATTAGCCCGGTCTGTCAACCAGTCACAATATCTTTGTGCCTGAAGCCAGCTCACACCAACTACCGGATAGTTATCAAACTGAGCAGCCCGGAAATAATCTTCGGAATACACATCATTCCTTGATAATTTGTTTTTCCATACTAAAGTATCGGGAAGGGCTCCATAATAAATATCTTTATAATTTTCATCCGTAGGAGAATATACATATTTCAGCCAGGTGACATACATACGGTACTCATAATTGGTTACCTCTGTTTCCCCTATGAAGAAAGACCGTACCTGCATACGGGTTGGAGTATTGTTCCAGTCGTGCATTACGTCATCCTTAACAAGCCCCATGGTGAAAGTACCTCCTTCAACGAATACCATACTGGTCCATGCTTTTTCACCCTTGTTCTTATTACTGAAAAACCAGCCGTTTTTGTCGTTAGCTTTCCACCCCGTTAAACTTGTGGTATTCTTGGTACCTCCTCCGGGTTTGGTACGGCTTCCCCCTCCTCCACAACTTACTAAAGCCAGGGATACTGAAGAAACAACTGTTAACAATAAAACGAATTTTCCTATTTTCATTGTATTTACTTTAAAGATGCAAAAATAATATATTATTGTGAAACTAAAAATTTTTCTGCTTCATTTGCTTATGTTTGATAAACGCTGACAAAATGGAAATATTGTATGACCTTTAAAATTTTTTTTCTTTTTTTTCGTTATTTTTGAAATAATTATGAAAAGACTTGGTGTTTATTTTTTTGGAGCATTATTTATTTTAAGTTCTGTTACTTTTATTAAAGCTCAAACCGTTACCATCCAATGGGAAGGGCTGAAAGAAATAATCGGAAATGAAAAATATCCTTATTTTTCCAATAAAAATTATTCCCTGGATGAAGGTGTTCCCACTCTTTATTACTCGGAACCTACCGACTTTTCGGGAGATATTTCCTTGACGAATCTTCAATGGCAGCCTGTCGACAATTCCCAACTGGGAAGTGTTCCGTTTTCATCCATCCCGGTTGAAGATACTTATTCTGCTTCCATTACCACTTCCCGGGATCGTAGATTTTTATCCGTAACTATTAAAGCCTTAAAAAAAACAGGAAATACCGTATATCAGCTTACCGGTTTCACTATAAATAAAACATCGCTTGTCAGAAAAACCCTGGCAGTCTCATCAAGCACAGAAAGTGTACTTCAAAACGGAGACTGGTATAAGATAAAGGTAAGCAAATCCGGGATTTATAAGATAGACCGAAACCTTTTACAATCTTTAGGAATCAATGTCAATTCATTAAATCCAAAAACTATCCGCATCTTCGGAAACGGTGGAAAAATGCTTCCGGAACCTACTTCCAATTTCAGGTACGATAATTTACAGGAAAATGCCGTTTTGGTATCCGGGGAAGATGACGGAATTTTTAATAATGAAGATTACGTTCTGTTTTATGCCCAGGGCCCTGATTATTGGGACAGAAGCACTTCCAATGTAACTCACAAGAAAAACATTTACGAAGATTATGCTTATTATTTTATTAACATAAATATGGCACAGGGTAAAAGAATTCCTTCCATTTCCTATCAAACCCCTAACTCTACTGTTTACACCGAATATGATGACTATCAGTTCTTTGAACAGGATATTCTGAACCTCTATCAGGTAGGAAAAGTCTGGCTGGGAGAAAACTTAGGAACTAAAAACAATGTGGAAATCAATTTTCCCGTGCATGATTTGGTAAGCACTTCCAATATAACCTGGAGATATTACTGGGTTTCCCGAAACGGAACCAACGGAAAGGTAAATGTTCTGTATAACGGAAATCCCATATATACCAATACCCTCAACCCTTCCACCAGTGAAATGGATTATTCCATGAGAAATATCACTCAGACTGTTCTTCCACAAAACAATCAGTTAAAGTTTACCCTGAATTTTGACAATTCAGCCAATCCTGCCGCCGAACTCTATCCCGACTACTTCGAGGCCATCTACAAACAAAAACTTAGATTTAACGGAAGTCAGATGAATTTCCGGACTTTAAACAGCATAGAAAACGGAAATATTTACGGTTTTAATTTTAACTCATCTGAGGATTTTGAGGTTTGGGATGTATCCGACCTGGTGAATGCCCGGAAATTAGAAAAAGCTCCCAATACCTACAATGATTCCTATCAATTTTCATCCGGTACTTTTAAAAATGAAATGGTCGCCTTTAAACGCAATGCCGCCTATACTCCTGAAATAGTGGGCCGCATTTCAAATCAGGCATTACACTCCATTTCCAATGCTGACTATATTATAGTAACCGTACCCGAATTTGTCTCTCAGGCAAACCGGATCAAAAGCCTGCATCAGACACAAAATAATTTAAATGTAGAAGT
This sequence comes from Apibacter sp., assembly GCA_031548225.1. Lineage (GTDB taxonomy): Bacteria > Bacteroidota > Bacteroidia > Flavobacteriales > Weeksellaceae > Apibacter. The sequence continues at coordinate 3,728 of JAVBRH010000144.1, read as the reverse complement.
GGTTACCGCCAGTCAGGTCTATAACGAATTTAGCTCGGGAGGACAAGATCTTGCCGGAATCCGGGATTTTCTCCGCTACCTCTATAAAAAAGATAACGGAAAACTCAAATACGTTCTGTTATTAGGTTCCGCTTCCTATGATTTCAAAAATAAAAACCGTACCGGATATAATCTGATACCCGCTTATCAGAGCTATGACAGCAGCGGACTTACCAATTCTTTTGCTACAGATGATTTTATCACTATTTTGGATGACAATGAAGCTAACATGATCGGAAATGACGCCAATCTTTCCTCTTCCCAATTAGATATTTCTGTAGGAAGAATGATTGCAAAAAATCTGTCCGAAGCCACACTCTGTACGGATAAAGCAGTTAAATACGACAACGGGAACGCTCCCGAGGGAACTCCTTTTGGAGACTGGAGGCTCAAAGCATCCCTTATTGTAGATATTGATACTAACGGATATAATTTTCATCAGGAAATGGAAACCAATGTGGCACAAAATATTTTTGACGCTACTTTACCTGAGTTTACCCTTCGGAAACTTTATATTGATGCTTTCAAGGCTGACTACACTACAGGGGGAGCTCGTTTCCCCCAAGTAACTGAAGCTATAAAAAACGCCCTGAACAATGGAAATTTAGTCATTAATTACTTTGGACACGGAGGCCCGGTTTCTATTTCACAATACCGGTTATTTACAAGGGAAGATATAAATAACTTAACCAATTTCACCACTAGCTACTCCCGGCTTCCCCTTTTTATTACCGTTTCCTGCGACGTTTCCGTTTGGGACAACCCTTCTCTGAGTTCGTTAGGCGACCTTCTGTATCTTAAAACCAGCGGGGGAGCAGGTTCCATGATCACTACCAACCGGGCAATTACTATAAACTACGGTCTTCAGATGAATCCTATTATTATGAAGTACATTTTTAATAAAGAGCCGGATGGGAAAAAATATATCCCCTTGGGAGAAGCGCTTCGCTTATCCAAACAGAACATCAATCAGGGAGACAATAGAAAGATTACACTGCTGGGAGATCCTGCTCAACCTTTAGCTAAACCCAAAAGGGAAATAAAACTGACTAAAATCAACGGTATAGATGCAGCTTCTTTTTCAGGAACCTTGCGGGCATTGGATTTCGTAACTTTAGAAGGAGTGGTTTTAGATGAATCCGGTTCCTTAGATCCTACTTTCAATGGAAATATACAAACCACACTTTATGATAAACCGGTAGATAAAAAAACTCTTAATAATTTTAATTTGAGCTATCTGCCCCCAATGAACTACAAAGAGCAGATCAATGCCATTTACAAAGGAGGTTCCCAGGTTAAAAGCGGAACTTTTAAAGTAGAATTTTACGTTCCAAAAGATATTAACTATGAAGTGGGAAACGGGAAACTGATTTTATACTCAGACAATAACCAGATAGATGCCTTTCAATATAAAAACGACATTAAAGTGGGAGATATTAATCCTAACGGAATTAATGACGATGAAGGGCCGAAAATCAAAATATACATGAATAACCTGAACTTTGCCAACGGAGGAATTACGGATAAATCCCCGTATCTGTTAGTCTGCGTTACCGACAGTACCGGGATAAATTCTACCGGGCTGGGCATCGGTCATGATATTACCGGAGTATTGGACGGTAACCCCAACAATACTATCATCCTCAATGACTCTTATACAGGAGGAGAAGTCTCTCCTTGTCTCAATCCCAATTTAAAAGACTATCAAAAAGGAAAAGTCTGGTATAAATTCTATAATCTGAAACCCGGAAACCATACCATACAATTTAAAGTTTGGGACATAAACAATAATTCTTCAACTGCTACGTTAGACTTTGTAGTGGTGGAAAATGGAGATCAGGGATTAATTGTAAAAAGATTACTGAACTGGCCTAACCCTTTCACTACCAAGACCTATTTTCAGTTTGAGCACAATTGTCCGGAATTGCTGGAAGTACAGGTTCAAATTTTTACCGTTGCAGGTAAGCTGGTAAAAACCATTAATAAAACCGTTACTTCGGAACCGTTTTATGAAGGATACAGAACCGACAAATATGGGATAGAATGGGACGGGCTGGATGATTTTGGAGATAAGATAGGAAAAGGAGTTTATATTTACCGTGTGAAGGTAAGGGGAACTTCCGATACCTGCAAAGGAACGATCACTCAGATTGAAAAATTGGTTATATTAAAATAAAACTTATTTTTGCAAATTCAAATGGATTGTAACAACTAGTTTTTAATCAGTTTACTATTAAATGTATTAATACAAAATTCAATAAATGAAAAAAAGTATTTTAATCCTTTCCCTGTTGTGTTTTTCAATTTTCAATGCACAGGACAGAAGCTCTGCCATAGTTACGGGTGCGCCTTTTTTAAGAATTTCTCCTGACGCCCGTTCCGGAGGTCTTGGAGACCAGGGGGTTGCTACCTCTCCCGATGCCTTCTCCCAATTCTGGAACCCTTCCAAATATGTATTCGGAACCAGTTATTCCGGTGTTGGGGTGTCCTATACTCCTTATATGAATAAACTGGCCAATGATGTGTTCTTACTCAACGGAACTTTTTATACATTTTTAGGTGAAGAAGAAAGAAGTACTTTAGGTGCCAGCATCTATTACTTTAACATGGGAGAGATTGAATTGAATGCATTGAACGGAACCACCATTGAAAATAGAGGTATTTCCAAACCGAATGAGTTTGCCTTTGATGTTTCCTATGGGTTAAAACTGGCTGATGTTTATTCCATGGCCGTTACCGCCCGATATATACGTTCCGATTTATTCAACAATATAGATAACTCTTCCGTACAAACCAAAGCAGCCAATACTTTTGCTGTAGATGTTACCGGTTATTTCCAATCTGAGAAGAGGGATGTTCTTAGAAATTATCAGGGAAGATGGAGAGCCGGTTGGGGACTTTTCAATATGGGACCTAAACTGGATTATTCCGACAGTAAAGAAAATTCCAGTTACCTGCCTACTAACCTAAGACTCGGAGTTGGATATGACCTTTATTTTGATGAAGATAACAAATTGGGAGTAAACTTTGAAGCCTCTAAATTATTGGTTCCTGCACCGGAAAAAGTAGTAAATGCAGATGGATCTATTTCTTATCAAATCCCTGACGAAAGTTTTATTTCCGGAATGTTTAAATCTTTCAGCAATGAAGATGTTGCAAAAGAAATCACTTACAGTATCTCCGGAGAATACACTTTTAAAAATGCTTTTGCTTTCCGTGCCGGTTATTTCTATGAAAATCCTGAAAAAGGAGCACGACAATACGTAACTTTAGGTGCGGGACTTAAATACCAGTCTTTCGGTATTGATTTCTCTTATCTGATCACTACCTCAAGCATTAATAATGCCCTGGATAATACTTTACGATTTGGATTGACCTGGGATTTCGGAGGAGAAACCAATAGTGCATATGATAACTATTAATATACAAAAAATCTAATTTTTTCATCTCTATAAAAATCACTCCTGAAAAAAGAGTGATTTTTTTACTTTTATCTAAACTTATTCCATCATGTTCTCTCAAAAAGACCTTACTGAAATAAAGCAACTTCTGAATACCAAAAAGAACATTCTGATACTTACCCATCAAAATCCGGATGGGGATGCCATCGGGTCTTCTTTAGGCTTACAACATTTTTTAACCAATACGGGAGTTGAATCCACGATTATTGTTCCCAATGATTTTCCTAA
>JAVBRH010000180.1:0-4698 GCA_031548225.1 Apibacter sp. | reverse complement strand
CGAAATAATGATAAATTTAATACAGGATTTTTAGATTTTTATAATTATTGTATTCAAAATAAAATTACTTTAATCATCTTTTTACATGCTGAATTAGAAGAATTAAAAAGTAAGAGATACAATGAACAAGGGCAAGAAATTATAAAATTTTGTAATGATAGAAATATTAAATTAATAAAAGAATTAGATTATAATTTTTCTTCATCTGTTTATAGAGATAATATACACTTGAGCACAGAAGGGCAAGGTAAGGTATATGAAATATTAAAGGATACACTTTTAAGATTATAAAAAATCAAATGAAAATTCTAATTTATGGAATAAATTTTTCCCCTGAACTTACAGGAATTGGAAAATATACTGGTGAAATGGCAGAATGGTTTGTTGAACAAGGACATCAGGTGAGTGTCATTACTGCGATGCCTTATTATCCTGAATGGGATATTCATGAGAACTACAAAGGTAAACTTTGGTTCACGGAAACCATAAAAGGAATACAGGTTCATAGGGTTCCCTTATATGTACCCAAAAAGGTAAATTCTAAAACAAGAATATTGCACGAATTTTCTTTTGCAGTAAATAGTACTCCATTCTGGATAAAAAAAATATTTCAAAAGAAATATGATTTGGTAATTAGCATTACCCCTCCTTTTCATATAACTTTTCTCTCTTTATTATACTCAAAAATAAAAAAAACCAAATTAGTAAATCACATACAAGATTTACAAATAGATGCTGCCAAAGAATTAAACATGATCCAAAATAAAAAAATTTTAGACTTCATGTTTTCTATGGAAAAATTCATCTTGAACAAAAGTTCTATAATTTCTATCCTCACTCAGGGAATGAAAGAAAAAGTAATCAACAAAGGAATTTCAAGCTCTAAAATCATTTTTCTTCCTAATTGGGTTGATACAAAAACTATAAGACCTATGAGTAAAGAGGAGTCCCTAAGAAAGGAGTTTGGAATTTTACCTGAAGAAAAAGTAATTCTTTATTCCGGAAATATGGGAAGAAAACAAGGACTTAAATTAGTAATTGATGTGGCAAATGAACTAAGAGAAGAAAAAAATATTAGATTTGTATTAGTCGGTTCTGGAGCTGGAAAAGAAAATTTAAAAAACTATGCAAAAGAGAGAAATCTTGAAAATATAAGTTTCTTTCCCCTACAACCTTACGATAAACTTTCAAACTTACTGGCAGTAGCCGATATTCATTTAGTATTACAAAAAAAATCAGCCTCAGACTTGGTAATGCCTAGCAAACTCACAGGTATTCTCGCTGCCGGAGGATGTGCTATTATTACAGCCCTCCCTAAAACTTCGTTATATAAAGATACTCTTACTCACGATTTTGGAATTCTCTGTGAACCAGAATCACAAGAGGAACTTAAACAAGCTATTATAAATGCATTGAACATTAACTTGAATGATAAAAAACAAAATGCGAGAAATTATGCTGAAAAATTTCTAAATAAAAATACTATTCTAAGTAAATTTATTAATCAGATATCAACAAATAATTAAAAACATTACAAAATAAAAAAAGCTATCTTAAAAGATAGCTTTTTTTGTTAATTTTTTCGTTTCTTCTCGTTATTAATCTACTACTGTGATAACAACAACTCTGTTCCAGTCATTAACCGGATAAGGTTGTACTGTATCTCCTTTCCAAGCAGAAATAATTCGTTTCTTAGAAATTCCGTAATCTTTAATTAATCTGTTTTCCACAGCCTCAGCTCTTTTCTTAGATAAAGCTTTGTTTATTGCAGCTGTTCCAGTTTGTTTGTCAGCATATCCTTCAATTCTTACAGAAGTATCAGGATTATCTTTCAGGTATTGGGCAACATTGTAGATAACAGCTTCCTGCTTAGGTTCAATAACAGCTTTATTCAATTCAAACTGAACAGGGTTAGGTACATTCTTAGCTACTAATGTAGTAGTTGTTGTTGTTGGCTTTTGATTTTTTAACTGATTTCTCAAATCTGCATTTTCAGCATTTAGATTGTCAATTTGGTTTTGCAGATTAGCAAGTAAAATAGGATCAGTATTGTCTACTACCGTAACTTCATCAGCTCTGTCAAAGTTTTGTTTACCTCCCAGTCCGAAAGAAATTCCTAACATAGCAGAACCAATTCCATCCCAGTCTTGTCTGTCGTATCCGTTAGTAGTTCTGTTAGATTTATCATGATGAGGTCTGGTATCAAAACGGGCATCATTAAATTTAGACTGAACAGCCTGACCTGAGATATCAAGAGTTATAGCAATATTTTTGGATTTTGAAACTTTGAAGGTATTTAAAAAACCTACTACACCCACAGGCGTTGTTGAATATTTCCATACATGATCTCCTCCTCCGTGCACATCATCCATTGCTATACCTACCCCCATATAAGGAATAAAGTTCCATACTCTGTTTTCTTTGTATCCAGCAATCCAGTTGGATAAGTTCACTAAAGCATCAACGTGGGCAGACATATAATGACCACTAGCCATTTTATGACCTGGGTTACTGGCCGCATCCCGTCCAATTCTATCATTGAAAGTATGTTTAGCACCACCTTGGAATGTAAGACGACCACCAATAACTGGAGTAACCCATTTACCTACGCTTGCAGTAGCCCCCCATGTTACTCTTTCAAGTATATCAGCTTCACTACTTTGGGTGTCTCCAAAATACATTGAACCTCCACCACCAAAATTTACAAACCAATTGTCCCACAATCCGTTTGTTTTATAACTTACTTTTGAAGTACTTTCCTGAGCAAAAATACTAGTAGAAACTAATGCTAAAGAAAGAACAAGTACCATTTTTTTCATATGTATCTAACTAAAAATTTATGGCAAATGTAATTGAATTATTGTATAAAAACAAATTTTTATAAAAAAAGTTATCTACATTATAACAACATTATTAATGCTTATTTATTTTTCGTTCTAAAATTGTCAAACAATAAATTTATGAAACTAAAAGAAAAAATCATCGATAAAGTCTCTGATGTAGTGCTTTTTGTCTCATTATAGAATATTTTTTTTTACCATAAAAATTATATAAATTTCAATTTTGATTAAATTTATCCCGGTTGATTATTTTTTATTATTTTTCCGGTATAACATTAAAACAGTATTTTTGTTTTCATGAAATTATTAAGTTATAATGTAAACGGCATCCGGGCAGCCTTAAATAAAAACTTTCTTGACTGGTTAAAATCTGCAAACCCCGATATACTCTGCCTTCAGGAAGTTAAGGCGGATGTAAGTCAATTTGATACTTCTCAGTTTGAAGATCTGGGATATTATACTTACTGGTTTCCTGCCGAAAAAAAAGGATATAGCGGAGTAGCAATTTTATCCAAAGAAAAACCGTTATCTATTAAATTAGGATGTGATAAAGAAGAATATGATAGGGAAGGCAGAGTGATTCAGGCGGATTTTGAAAAATTTTCAGTTTTGAGCGTTTATGTTCCTTCTGCTACCAATATAGAAAGGTTAGGATTTAAAATGGAATTTTGTGAATATTTATTGGAATATATAAAAAAGACAGAAATCAGCTTTCCCAATTTGATTATAAATGGAGATCTTAATATCTGTCATCAGGCAATAGATATCAATGATCCGGTAAGGAATGCCAAAGTTTCCGGGTTTCTTCCGGAAGAAAGGGAATGGCTGAACCGTTTTTTTGATCAGTGCGGGTTGGTAGATTCTTTCCGGGTTTTCAATAAAGAACCTTTTCAATATTCGTGGTGGACTTATCGGGTAAAGACTGCACGGGAAAACAATAAAGGATGGAGAATTGATTACAATCTGGTTACCCGGCCGTTAGAAGAGTATCTGGAAAGAGCCTACATTCTTGCTCAGGCATTTCATTCAGACCATGCACCTGTAGGAATAGAATTGAATTTTAAATAAAAATAGATATTGAATTAATAGAAATTAGACAATAGAAAAAAACAAAATGTAAAATATCTATCATCTAAAAGTCTATTATTAAAAACCATATAAAAAAATGAAAAAAACCGTAGTTGTACTTTCATTAGCAGTATTATCCGCTTCTTGCGTTCCCCAGGCTAAATACAAAGAATTAGAACAAAAATATTATGCGGCTTTACAAGGAGAAAGTAAAAGTAAAAAGTCCATAGAAGAAAAAGAAGCAGAATTAAAAGCGCTACAGGATCAATATTCCTCTTTACAGCAACAGCAGGATGCCCTGAATAAGAAAAAAGGAGATTTGGATGCTGAGTATGCCAAGCTTCAGGAAGATTATACTGCCAAACTAAAAGATTTGGATGCCTTAAAACAAAAAAATACTCAGCTTTCCAGTGAAGCCCAGGAAGAACGGAAAAAAATACAAGGACAGTTAGAACAGACTCAGAGTCAGCTTCAGGAAAAAATTAAACGGATAAATGAGCTGGAAAGCCTTATTTCCCAGCAGAAGGAAGCCGTTTCCGGTCTGAAATCTAAACTTCAAAATGCCTTGAAAAGCTATGAAGGAAAAGGAATAACAGTAGAAGAAAAGGACGGAAATATCTATGTTTCCATGGATAATAAACTACTATTTCCATCCGCCAGTTGGGTGGTTGAATCAGAAGGATTAAAAGCATTACATGATGTATCCACGGTATTATCTGATGATAAAGATCTGAATATAATTATCCAGGGACATACAGATTCCGATAAATATGCAGGAAACGGAAATGTT
>JAVBRH010000328.1:0-4303 GCA_031548225.1 Apibacter sp. | reverse complement strand
CGGCAATCCTACACATCTTTTTACATAAGGATCTTTACGGTCAATAGCCGTATGCAGGGAATCGGTAGGATAGTTGAAAACTACAATGTCATACCGTTTAATATGAGTCCACCCGGGAATTCTCATATAAGGCAGACGTATCTGATCTACATAAGAATTGGTTTGTTTTTGAGGCATCTTACTGTCTCCTAATGGAATTTTATTTTGTAAGAAGGGTAAGGCTACCGGAGTCATAGGTATCCGGATTCCGTAATTCATTTTACTGACAAACAGGAAATCCCCCACCAGTAATGTTCTTTCCATGGATGCTGTCGGAATGGTAAAAGGCTGAATCATAAATGCATGAATGATGGTTGCAAAGATTACAGCGAATAAAACAGCGGAAATCAACGTTTCTTTTCTTTCTTCTTTTCCTGTATATTGAGTTTGTGGTGAATAATTCAGGTATGCTAAAAAGATAAAGGATAAAAATATAACCAATAAGGCATCAATAAAAGAACGCCGGTTATAATGCCTGATAAAGTCAACCAGGATGATTGCACTCATTATCGGGCCGACAATGGGAATAAATACGATAAATATCCACCACCATGGGCGATGAATAATTTTTAAAGTAACTAAAATATTATAAAAAGGAATTAAAGCTTCCCAGCCTTTTCTTCCGGCTTTTTTAAATAATTTCCAGGTAGTTAAAAAATATAAAACGTTGGAAACTACTGCAAACAACAGATAATACGTTAAAAAGTGCATATAAATTTATCTTTTATGTATTTGGATAGTACTTTTCTTTTTATACTGCCGGAATTTGAGTTTATTTAAACCCCAGCACATCTTTCATGGTAAATACTCCTTTTTTGCCAATCAGCCATTGGGCAGCCAACACAGCTCCGGAAGCAAATCCTTTCCGGGAATGGGCCACATGGGTGATTTCAATTTCGTCCACTTCCGACTTATATAATACGGAATGAGTTCCCGGAACATCCGGAATTCTCTTTGCTTCAATTCCTAAATGACTGGTATCTGTTTTATGAGACAATTTCCATCCGTCAAATTCATAGATAGGAATGATTTCTTCAGCCAGGGTAATAGCCGTTCCGCTTGGGGCATCTTTTTTCTCCGTATGATGAATTTCTTCCATAGAAATGGAATATTCAGGGTGTTTCTGCATAATTTCCGCCACCCTCTTATTGATCTCGAAAAATAAATTTACCCCCAGGCTATAATTAGAAGCATAAATAAAAGCTCCGTTTTGTTTTTCACAAAATTCTTTTACTTCCGGTAATTTACTCAACCATGCCGTTGTACCGCATACTACCGGAATTCCTATTTCCAGACAGGCCATCACATTTTCATAGGCTGAATCAGGTGCTGTAAATTCTATGGCTACTTCTGCCCCATTAGTATTTTCTTTAGTGGGTTTTTCTTCCAATTTTGCTACAACAACATGTCCCTGGGCGGTTGCTATTTCATCGATAGCTCTTCCCATTTTTCCATAACCTACTATTGCTATTTTCATAAGTAATAAATGTGTTTATTTTTTATATTTTAAAACATGAAACTGAATGAAAGTCCCAGTTTCTGATTGTTAATTACCGAATAAGGCTCTCCTATAATCACCGGTTTCACTGCTAAATCCTTGTCCTTGTCAAAAATAGATAAATGGGCATCCACTGCCGCATCCACTATGTTCAAAATATAAGCCAAAGCCGTTAAAACAATCGCATAATCTCGGTTTCTCCTTTCCGAATCCTCCGCATTAGCCAGTACCCTCGGCGTTATTCCCTCAACTCCTGAAAATTCATGAGGCAATCCGCTCAATTCCGCCAAATACGCTTTGTGATACCTTTTATACTGATTATCATAATATTTAATAAAACCCACTCCCGTTCCTATAATTCCTAAAACAATAGGGGCTTTGATATATTTCTTATTGTATAATTGTCCTAATCCGGGGAGAACAGCTGAATATAAAGAAGCTTTTAGTGGACTTCTCAGCATATCTTTTTGTAGGGTATCGCTGGTTGAAACAGAAATTTCTTCGGAAACCTGAGTATGAATATCCCGGTTTTGGGCTGAAACAAAGCAGCTGAAAAAAAATGAAGCAATAAGTACTATTAGCTTTTGTATCATTCTACTAATTTCTGGATCCTTTCAAATTCTTCCAAAGAATCAAAATTAATGATAATTTTTCCTTTTCCTTTATTATCGGTTTTGATTTCTACATCTGTATTGAAGTAATCTTCAAAATTTTTCAATCCTTTCTTCAAGTGGTTGGGAAGTTCTTTTTCTTTTTTTCCTTTCTTTACCTTAGGATTTTTAAAAGTCCGTATAAAATTTTCGGTCTGCCTTACGGATAATTGTTCCCGCACAATTTTTTCATATACGAATAACTGCTGTTCTGGCTCTTCCAGAGATATCAATGCCCTTCCGTGTCCCATGGAAATAATGGTATCCCGGATACCCGTCTGGATAATAGGCGACAGTTTAAGTAATCTTAAATAGTTGGTAATGGTGCTTCGGTCCTTCCCTACCCTGTTGCTTAAATTTTCCTGGGTAATATGGATTTCTTCAATGAGCTTTTCAAAGGACAAAGCAATTTCAATCGGGTCGAGATCTTTTCGCTGAATGTTTTCAACCAATGCCATTTCCAGCATTTCCTGATCATTAGCCAGCCTGACAAATGCAGGCAGTTTTTTCAGTCCTGCTATTATGGAAGCCCGGTATCTTCGCTCTCCGGAAATCAGATCGTATTTATCTCCGTTTTTTCTGACGGTAATCGGCTGTATCAAGCCTAATTGTTTAATGGAAGAAGATAATTCTTCCAAAGCCTTCTGGTCAAAATTAGTTCTGGGTTGGTTGGGATTAGCAATAATATCCTCTACAGATAATTCAATAATATGTCCCACCAGTTCTTCTGCTCCTTTTTCTTCCGCTGAATTAACCTGTTTTGTACTTTCACTTAAAATTGCAGACAGTCCCCTGCCCATTGCTCTTTTTTTTCCTGAAGCCATAATTTTTATCTTACTACCACTTTATTCTTATTCAATACCTCTTCTGCCAATAGGATATAATTAACCGCACCTTTACTTTCTGCATCATATTTTAAAATGGATTCTCCGAAACTCGGTGCTTCACTTAGCCGTACATTTCTTTGGATCAGGGTTTCAAAAACCATTTCCGGGAAATGGGTTTTTACTTCTTCCACCACCTGGTTGGACAGCCTTAAACGGGCATCGTACATGGTTAGCAATAACCCTTCAATAGTAAGATCAGGGTTGTGCAGTTTCTGAACGCTGTTGATAGTATTCAGCAATTTCCCCAATCCTTCCAAAGCAAAATACTCACACTGAATGGGAACAATCACAGAATCAGCAGCAGTCAGGGCATTTAAAGTAATTAAACCTAACGAAGGAGCGCAGTCGATAAGAATAAAATCATACTCATCCTTAATACCTTCCAAAGCCTCCTTCAACATATATTCTCTATTATCCTTATCCACTAATTCTATTTCCGCAGCTACCAAATCAATATGCGCAGGGATTAATTCCACATTGGGCGAAGTGGTGGGTTGTATAGCCTCTTTGGCTGGAATGCTGTGTTCCAAAACTTCATAAGTTCCCACTTCCATATCTTCCACATTCACTCCCAATCCGGAACTCGCATTAGCCTGAGGATCTGCGTCTATCAGTAAAACTTTTTTTTCCAATACACCGATTGCTGCTGCCAGGTTAACTGCTGTAGTGGTTTTACCCACTCCTCCTTTTTGATTTGCAATTGCAATAATTTTTCCCATTAGTATATAAAATTTCAGGGTGTAAAAATACAATTTTAAAATGGTATATACAGAAAAAATTATTAACAAACCCTCCCCTAAATTATTTTCCTCATCAGTATTTTTATACTTTTGAAACAAATTTTTCCCTGTCATGAATATAGCCCTGTTACTGACTATTATTTTTATTTATTTTTTAGTTTTATTGGGAGTTGCCTTCTATACCTCAAGAAATTCGGATAATCAGTCTTTTTTTATAGGAAACCGGAAGAGTACCTGGTGGCTGGTGGCTTTTGGAATGATCGGAACCAGTCTGAGCGGGGTTACTTTTATTTCCGTTCCGGGAACTGTAGGAAAATCTCCTTTCGGAGGGTTTGAATACTTTCAGTTTGTTCTGGGAAATTTCATCGGTTATTTTGTGATTGCCTTTGTTCTGCTTCCTCTGTACTACAAAATGAACCTGACTTCCATTTATACCTATCTGAACAAAAGATTTAACACCGAGGCACACAAAACCGGCTCTGCCTTTTT